>NZ_JASATC010000003.1:0-221485 GCF_038440135.1 Pseudomonas sp. OTU5201
TAGAACGTCCTGAGCCAAGCTGCTTGCCGAGTTCTGCGGATGTTTCTGGTTTCGCCTTCCCAGGCGAGTCTCTTTTGGCAGTCGTCGGGATGCCGCACCACCCAAAAGAAACCAAAAGGGCTTGCCCCTGCATCCGGCCCCGGCTTGGCCGGGGTTCCCTCGCTCCATCGTTGCTCCGGGGGCACGGCGCGAGGGGCCATCCATGGCCCCGCACGCCTCTCGCGGCATCCATGCCGCTCGTCCCCCTGACTCGCTACGCTCGCCCTGCGGGCCAGCCGTCGGCTGTTACTTCGCTTCGCTCCGTTTCACAACGATTCCGCTCGGCCTCCTGAAGGGGCGTAGTCGCTGCCCCACCTCGTCTGCCCGGTTTCAGGCCCGTGTGGGCTTCAGGATGACTCATGCCTCGCCGGCGCAAGTCACCCCTCGCCCTCTGGGAGAGGGGCGGGGGTGAGGGTTGTATCCGGCTGGCGCGGAAGCCTAGAGGGCCCGCGCTAGAAGGCTTCACTCAACGTTGCAACAGCTAACGCAGACATAGCCATTGAAATCGCCCCTACAGGGCTCCCTTGGATGTCAGTGCGAACCCTGGAAACGAAAAAGGGCCGCTTGCGCGACCCCTTCTGCGATGGCCTGTCAGCCCCGACGCGGTGGGACCGGGCGGGTGCGGCCACTGCCGTCGATGGCGACGAAGACGAACACCGCTTCGGTGACCTTGCGCCATTCGCTGGACAGCGGGTCGTCGCTCCAGACTTCCACGAGCATCTGAATGGAGCTGCGGCCGATCTCCAGGGTCTGGGTATAGAAAGAGAGCTGGGCGCCCACGGCCACTGGCACCAGGAACGCCATGCGGTCGATGGCCACCGTGGCCACGCGGCCCGCGGCGACCTTGCTGGCCATGGCGGTGCCGGCGAGGTCCATCTGGGAGACCAGCCAGCCGCCATAGATGTCGCCGAAGCCGTTGGTTTCCCGCGGGAGCGCGGTGATCTGCAGGGCGAGATCGCCTTGCGGGGTGAGGTTCTCGTCTTCTTCGATCTCGATCATGCCGGGACTGCCTGTTTCGTGTGTGCGGCGCCAATGCCTGGAAAGGGGCTGTGCCCCTTCCTTCCCTGTGCGCCAGCCGACCCACTGCATGCCGACCTGCGCTGAACTGCGGGCAGTATATAGGTACGGCAGGGCGCCAGACGACCGTTGTGGCGCATCAGCGGCGGTTTTGTGGCTGAGACTGTGTACATGTGACGCTTTTTGATATGTTGCCTGGCGATTTGCCGCCAAAGCAGCGGCAAACGCACTGCACCCCCAGACGAGAATCCCCCACATGTCTTCCGTGCTCGCCCCCGAGGCGCCTGCCTCGCGTCCGCTGACCCGCAGCGACTACAAGACCCTGTCGCTTTCTGCGCTCGGCGGGGCCCTGGAGTTCTACGACTTCATCATTTTCGTGTTCTTCGCCGCCGTGGTGGGCAAGCTGTTCTTCCCCGCCGAGATGCCGGAGTGGCTGCGCCAGTTGCAGACCTTCGGCATCTTCGCCGCCGGCTATCTGGCGCGGCCTCTGGGCGGTATCGTCATGGCGCACTTCGGCGATCTCCTGGGTCGCAAGCGCATGTTCACCCTGAGCATCTTCCTGATGGCGGTGCCGACCCTGGTGATGGGCCTGTTGCCCACCTACGAGCAGATCGGCATCTGGGCACCCCTGGCGCTGCTGGCAATGCGCGTGATTCAGGGCGCGGCCATCGGTGGTGAAGTGCCGGGCGCCTGGGTCTTCGTGTCCGAGCACGTACCGTCGCGCTACATCGGCTATGCCTGCGGCACGCTGACGTCAGGCCTGACCGCGGGCATCCTGCTGGGCTCGCTGATGGCGACCCTGATCAACAGCCTCTACACCCCGGCAGAAGTGCTGGATTGGGCCTGGCGCCTGCCGTTCCTGATTGGCGGTGTGTTCGGGCTGTTTGCCGTGTACCTGCGCCGCTGGTTGCACGAAACCCCGGTGTTCGCGGAGATGCAGCAGCGCAAGGCGCTGGCCGAGGAAGTACCGCTGAAGACGGTGCTGCGCGAGCATCGCGGCGCCATCGTGCTGTCCATGCTGCTGACCTGGGTGCTGTCGGCGGGCATCGTGGTCGTGATTCTGATGACCCCGACCCTGCTGCAGACCGTCTACGGTTTCGACGCCGCCACGGCGCTCAAGGCCAACAGCCTGGCCATCGTGCTGTTGTCCATCGGTTGCGTGGCTTCCGGCGCGATCGCTGACCGCATCGGCGCCGGACGCACCTTCCTGGTGGGCGGCCTGCTGCTGGCGATCAGCTCCTGGACCTTTTACACCAGCCTCAAGGCCCATCCGGACTGGCTGTTCCCGCTCTACGCGATTACCGGCCTGTTCGTCGGCACCATCGGTGCGGTGCCTTATGTGATGGTCAAGGCTTTCCCGCCGGTCGTGCGCTTCTCCGGCCTGTCGTTCTCCTACAACCTGGCCTACGCCATCTTCGGCGGCCTGACTCCGATGGTGGTATCGCTGCTTATGAAGTGGGACAGCCTGGGACCGGCTTATTACGTCGCGGCCCTATGCGGCGTGGCGATGCTGATCGGCCTGTTCCTGATGGCGAAGAAGCGTTGATTCTCCGCCAGGCTTGACTGCCCTCACCCCGCCCCTCTCGCAGTGGGAGAGGGCGTTTTCCGTGCAGTCAGTAGGATGGGTAGAGCCCGCGAAACCCATCGTTCCGCGGTGATGGTTTCGCTCCGTTCTACGCCATCCTGCGGGTCTGGCCTATGCCGTCGACGCTCGAACCTCACTTCTTCGCCGCACTCACCCGCCACACTTTATTGCCCACGTCGTCGGTCACCAGCAGCGCGCCCTTGCTGTCGAGCTTCACGTCAACCGGCCGGCCCTGGGCGTTGCCCTTGGCGTCGAGGAAGCCGGTGAGTACGTCGACCGGCTGGCCATGCGGCTTGCCGCCCTTGAAGGGCACGTAGATCACCTTGTAGCCACTGTGGGGCTTGCGGTTCCACGAGCCATGCTGGCCGACGAAGAGACCATTCTGGAATTTCGGCAGTTTGCTGCCCTTGGCGAAGGCGATGCCCAGGGAGGCGGTGTGTGGGCCGAGGGCGTAGTCGGGCACCAGGGCTTTGGCCACCAGATCCGGGCGTTGTGGCTGGACCCGCGCGTCCACATGCTGGCCGAAGTAGCTCCAGGGCCAGCCATAGAAGCCGCCGTCCTTCACCGAGGTGATGTAGTCCGGCACCAGGTCGCTGCCCAACTCGTCTCGCTCGTTCACCGCTGTCCATAGCGTGCCGGTCTGGGGTTCCCAGGCCAGGCCCACCGGGTTGCGTAGCCCGGTGGCATAGAGGCGCTTGCTGCCGCTGTCGCGGTCCAGTTCCCAGATCGCTGCACGGCCTTCTTCGGCCTCCAGGCCGTTCTCGCCCACGTTGCTGTTGGAGCCCACTGTTATATAGAGCTTGCGGCCGTCGCGGCTGGCGATGACGTTCTTGGTCCAGTGATGATTGAGTCCGGCGGGGAGGTCGGTGACCTTGTTGCCCGGCTCGCTGATTTCCGTGGCGCCTTTTACGTAGGGGAAGCGCAGCAGCGCATCGGCGTTGGCGACGTAGAGGTCCTTGCCCACCAGCACCATGCCAAAGGGCGAGTTGAGGCCGCTGAGGAAGGTGCTGCGCAGGTCGGCCACTCCGTCGCCGTTGATGTCGCGCAGCAGGGATATGCGGTTGGCGCTCGGCACCTGGGCGCCGGCGCGCTTCATGAACCAGTCAGCCACCCAGCTCTTGATGCCCGCTGGCTTGTCGGCGTTCGGCGCGGCGCTTTCCGCCACCAGGACGTCACCGTTGGGCAGTACATAGAGCCAGCGCGGGTGTTGCAGGCCTTCGGCGAAGGCGTTGACCCTGGCTCCAGGCGCGGCCACGGGCGTGGTACCTGGCGCCCAACCGGTGGCCGGCGCGATGTTGACGGTGGGGATGAAGGTCTTGTTGGGGGCCGGCAGTTGTGGGTTGGGACCAGTACCGTCCTCGACCTTCAGGGTGGCTTGTTCGCTGCACGCGGTGCAGATCGCCAGCAGCGCGGCGGGCAGCAAGGGATGACGCGTCATGGGGCTGTCTCCAGGTGGTGATTCGAGCGAGATCCCTCGTTGGACAAGCAATGATGGCCATTCATCCAATTGTCACAATCAATTCATAGAGTGGTCATACGGCCTCTCGATACTGGCCCCCGT
Organism: Pseudomonas sp. OTU5201; assembly: GCF_038440135.1. Lineage (NCBI taxonomy): Bacteria > Pseudomonadati > Pseudomonadota > Gammaproteobacteria > Pseudomonadales > Pseudomonadaceae > Pseudomonas > Pseudomonas sp. OTU5201. The sequence goes on from NZ_JASATC010000003.1 coordinate 4,203, forward strand.
TGCATTCAACCCCTCGTCCTGCTTAGGAGCAAGGCATGAAACTGAAGCGTTTGATGGCGGCCCTGACCTTCGTCGCCGCCGGCGTTGCCACCGCCAGTGCGGTAGCTGCCGTCGATCCGGCCATTCCGTCCTACCAGAAGACCACTGGTGTTTCCGGCAACCTGTCCAGCGTGGGTTCCGACACCCTGGCCAACCTGATGACCCTGTGGGCCGAGGCGTACAAGCGCGAATACCCGAACGTGAACATCCAGATCCAGGCCGCCGGTTCTTCCACCGCGCCGCCGGCTCTGACCGAAGGCACCGCTAACCTGGGCCCGATGAGCCGCAAGATGAAGGACGTCGAGCTGCAGGCCTTCGAAGAGAAGTATGGCTACAAGCCGACCGCCATTCCGGTTGCAGTCGACGCCCTGGCAATCTTCGTGCACAAGGACAACCCGATCAAAGGCCTGACCATGCAGCAGGTCGACGCGATCTTCTCCGCCAACCGCCTGTGCGGTGGCAAGAGCGACGTCAAGACCTGGGGCGACCTGGGCGTGACCGGCGACCTGGCTTCCAAGCCGGTTCAGCTGTTCGGTCGTAACTCGGTATCCGGCACCTACGGCTACTTCAAGGAAGAAGCCCTGTGCAAAGGCGACTTCAAGCCGAACGTGAACGAGCAACCGGGTTCCGCTTCTGTTGTTCAGTCCATCAGCCAGTCCGTCAACGGCATCGGCTACTCGGGCATCGGCTACAAGACTTCCAGCGTGAAGACTGTTGCCCTGGCCAAGAAAGAGGGTGGCGAGTTCGTTGAAGACAACGAGCAGAACGCTCTGAACGGCAGCTACCCGCTGTCCCGCTTCCTCTACGTCTACGTGAACAAGGCACCGAACAAGCCGCTGGCTCCGCTGGAGGCCGAGTTCGTGAAGCTGGTGCTGTCCAAGCAGGGTCAGGAAGTGGTGGTCAAGGACGGTTACATCCCGGTCCCGGCCAAAGTTGCTGAGAAAGTACTGAAAGATCTGGGTCTGTAATCCAGGCCTGATAAGGGAGCGGTCGCCTCATGCGTGCCGCTCCGCAAGGACGCAAGAGCGACGGGAGACCCTCGTCGCGCGAGCCCACCCGAGGCCTCCTCCGGGTGGGCTTCGCCACGTCAACTCGCTGTAATCTTTCTGTCACACGAAGGCCGTAGTCTGTGCCCCCATCGTAAAAGCCTATGCGCGCTGACTGTGGCAAGAGCCCGAATCCATGACTGACCTGGCCAACTCCCTGACTACCTCGAAGAACCCTCCCGAGCGCATCGACTTCAATACGCCTGCGCTGCAGCGCAAGCGCAAGATGCGTGCGCTCAAGGACCGCCTGACCCACTGGTACGTGCTGGTGGGCGGTCTCGCCGTTCTCGGCGCCATTACCCTGATCTTCTTCTACCTGGCCTATGTGGTGCTGCCGCTGTTCAAGGGTGCGGAACTGGCCGCGCGCAAGGAGCAGAACCCCGCCTGGTTGCAGCAGGATGCCGGAAAGCCCCTGTTGCTGGCCTTGGAAGAGCAGAACATGGTCGGCATGCGCGTTGCCGACAAGGGCGAGGTGCAGTTCTTCTCGGTCAAGGACGGCAGCGCGCTCAAGCGCCAGCAATTGCCAGTGCCGGCGGGGGCCAGCGTGGTCTCCATCGGCCAGGACCAGCCGGGTAGCCCGCTGGTGGTACTGGGCCTGTCCAACGGCCAGGCGCTGATCTTCAAGCACAGCTACAAGATCACCTACCCGGACAACCAGAAGACCATTGAGCCGGTTGTCAGCTTCCCCTATGGCGAAGCGCCTTTGGCGCTGGATACCCAGGGCCGCGCGATCGATCACGTTGCCCTGAGCATCAATGACGAGACCCTGCTCCTGGCCGGTTCCACCGGTAACCAGCTGCTCGTGCAGCAGGTGGTCAGCGAAGAAAACATGATGACTGGCGAGGTCACCCAGGAGCAGGCCCGCATAGAGCTGCCGCAGATCGCCGAGCCCATCAAGGCGATCTACATCGACCCGCGCCAGCAATGGCTCTATGTGCTGAACGGACGAGCCCAGGCCGACGTCTTCAGTCTTCGCGAGCCCGCCCTCAACGGTCGCTACAAGCTGCTGGAAGACGGCGAGCGCGAAGTCACCGCCAGCGCCATGCTGCTGGGTGGTATTTCCCTGATGGTGGGCGACTCCAAGGGCGGCATCACCCAGTGGTTCATGGCTCGCGATCCGGATGGCTCCTCGCGTCTGAAGCACATTCGTGACTTCCAGCTGGGCTCCAGCCCGGTGGTGCAGATTACTGCCGAAGAGCGGCGCAAGGGCTTCGTTGCCCTGGACTCCACTGGCCACCTCGGTGTGTTCCACAGCACCGCACACCGTACCCTGCTGGTGGAGCCGGTAGCCGACAGCTCCGGCCTTCTTGCCCTGTCGCCGCGTGCCAACCGCATCGTGGTCGAAGAGGGCGGCAAGCTGCTGCCGTTCCGCCTCAGCAACCCGCACCCGGAGATTTCCTGGAGCGCGCTGTGGAGCAAGGTCTGGTACGAGAGCTATGACGAGCCGAAGTATGTCTGGCAGTCCACCTCGGCCAGCACCGACTTCGAACCCAAGCTGAGCCTGGCGCCGCTGACCTTCGGTACCTTGAAGGCGGCCTTCTACGCCATGCTGCTGGCCGCCCCGCTGGCCATCGCCGCTGCGATCTACACCGCCTACTTCATGGCCCCGGCCATGCGTCGCAAGGTCAAGCCGGTGATCGAGCTGATGGAGGCGCTGCCCACCGTGATTCTGGGCTTCTTCGCCGGTCTGTTCCTGGCGCCCTACGTGGAAGGCCACTTGCCGGGTATCTTCAGTTTGCTGGTGCTGACCCCCTTCGGCATCCTGCTGGCCGGCTTCATCTGGAGTCGCCTGCCGGAGTCCATCCGCCTGCGCGTGCCGGACGGCTGGGAAGCGGCCATCCTGATTCCGGTGGTGGGCCTCACCGCCTGGTTTGCGCTGGGTATGAGCCCGCTGCTGGAAAACTGGTTCTTCGGCGGTGACATGCGCCTGTGGATCAGCAATGACCTGGGCATCACCTACGACCAGCGCAACGCCCTGATCGTCGGCCTGGCCATGGGCTTCGCGGTGATCCCGAACATCTTCTCCATCGCCGAAGACGCTGTGTTCAGCGTGCCCCGCAGCCTGACCTACGGCTCGCTGGCCCTGGGCGCCACGCCCTGGCAGACCATGACCCGCGTGGTGCTGCTGACCGCCAGCCCCGGCATCTTCTCGGCCCTGATGATCGGCCTCGGCCGTGCCGTGGGCGAGACCATGATCGTGCTGATGGCCACCGGCAACACCCCGGTAATGGAAGTGAACATCTTCGAAGGCATGCGCACCCTGGCCGCCAACGTGGCCGTGGAAATGCCGGAGTCGGAAGTTGGCGGCAGCCATTACCGGGTGCTGTTCCTCTCGGCGCTGGTGCTGCTGACTTTCACCTTCGTCATGAACACCCTGGCTGAGCTGATCCGTCAGCGGCTGCGCAAGAAATACGCATCTCTTTAAGAGCGACGCTCCGGGCGTCGCAACTGATCCCCCTCTCCCTCCGGGAGAGGGGGGTCCGAAGGACCGGGTGAGGGATGGTTGGCCGAGTGCCGAAACCGCTCCCCCAGAAATACGAAACCTCCGGCTTCGGCGGGAGGAACTGAAAGACTCAAGCGGTGGAGAAATCCGTGAAAAAGGTTTCCCTGAAGGACTGGTTCAAAAGTGGCGCACCGGGCGTCTGGATAAGTGGTGGCGCGGTTTCCATCGCGGTCATCATGACCATTGGCCTGCTCGCGGTGATTGCCGTGCGTGGCCTTGCCCACTTCTGGCCGGCCGATCTGGTGGAGGCGCAGTACGCCGTTCCCGGCCAGGCAGCCAAGCCGGTAATCGGCGAAGCGGTGCAGGTCGAGGAAGTGTCCCGCGTGCGCCTGAAAGGTGCCGGCCTGCCGGTGCCGGAAGAAGGCCCCGAGTTCATGACCCGTGAACTGCTCAAAGTAGGCAACCGTGATGTCTACGGTAGCGACTTCACCTGGGTGGTGGGCGAGTGGCTCCAGGACCAGAAGTACCCGACCGAACTGGTGGCGTTGGAGCGCCGCGAGTGGGGCAACTTCTACGGTCGTCTCGTATCGGTGAAGGAGAACGGCCAGGTGGTGGCCGAAGGCGAGGCCGCCATGGCCGAGCTGCAAAAGCGCCTGGAGCGCGTGAATGGGCTTTACGCCCAGCTCTACCAGCTGGAGAAGAAGGACATCGGCGCCATCAACCACGGTCTTGAGCGCCTGCGCCTGCAGACCCGCAAGCTGGAGCTGGATGACGCCCTGACTCCTCAGGCCCAGGCCGACATCGCCAGCGAGCGCGCCGAGCTGGAGGCGCGTTACAAGGGCCTGGAAGAGCAGCTGATGGGGCTGCATCAAGCGTTCAATCGCGACAGCGTGGTGGTCCGTGAAACCGGCGGCAAGGAACAGGAGATCGTCCTCGGTCAGGTGGTCCACGCCTACCAGCCGAACGCCATGGGCCTGTTCGACAAGCTCGGTTTCTACTTCGCCAAACTGTGGGAATTCCTCGCCGACGACCCGCGTGAGGCCAACACCGAGGGCGGTATCTTCCCGGCCATCTTCGGCACCGTGATGATGACCCTGATCATGGCGGTGATCGTCACTCCCTTCGGTGTGATCGCTGCTATCTACCTGCGCGAATATGCCAAGCAGGGCGTGCTGACTCGCATCATCCGCATCGCGGTGAACAACCTGGCGGGCGTTCCGGCCATCGTCTACGGCGTGTTCGGCCTGGGTTTCTTCGTCTACGTGCTGGGCGGCTCCCTGGACCGCCTGTTCTTCCCCGAATCCGCCCCGGCGCCGACCTTCGGTACCCCGGGCCTGCTATGGGCGTCCCTGACCCTGGCGATTCTCGCGGTGCCGGTGGTGATCGTCGCCACCGAGGAAGGCCTTGCGCGCATCCCCCGTGCCGTGCGTGAAGGCTCCCTGGCCCTCGGCGCAACCAAGGCCGAAACCCTGTGGAAAGTGGTCCTGCCCATGGCCAGCCCGGCCATGATGACCGGCCTGATCCTCGCCGTGGCCCGGGCCGCCGGCGAAGTGGCGCCGCTGATGCTGGTGGGCGTGGTGAAGCTGGCGCCGAGCCTGCCGGTGGATGGCAACTACCCGTACCTGCACCTGGATCAGAAGATCATGCACCTGGGCTTCCACATCTATGACGTCGGCTTCCAGAGCCCGAACGTCGAAGCCGCGCGGCCGCTGGTTTACGCCACCGCGTTGCTGCTGGTGCTGGTGATCGCCCTGCTGAACTTCTCGGCCGTCACCATCCGTAACCACCTGCGCGAGAAATACAAGGCGCTGGACAGCTGATCGTCCGCCGCGAACCGCATTGCCTGAGGCTTACAGCTTGTAGCTCGAAGCTACGAACGGAGTGAACACATGCAACACGAAACCCACAGCCACGGCGTCAACATTTCCGCCCTTGGCCGCGACAAGCAGAACCTGCGCCTGGCCGAGGAAACCGTTGCCCTCGAAGTGCCCAGCCTCTCCCTGTTCTATGGCGAGAAGCAGGCGCTGCACGACGTCAGCTTGAACATCCCGAAACAGCGCGTGACTGCCTTCATCGGCCCGTCGGGCTGCGGCAAGTCGACTCTGCTGCGCTGCTTCAACCGCATGAACGACCTGGTGGACGGCTGCCGCGTCGAGGGTGAGATCCTCCTCGACGGCAAGAACATCTACCGCAAGGGCGAGGAAGTGGCTGAGCTGCGTCGCCGCGTCGGCATGGTGTTCCAGAAGCCGAACCCGTTCCCCAAGAGCATCTACGAGAACGTCGTGTACGGCCTGCGCATCCAGGGTATCAACAAGAAGCGAGTACTGGACGAGGCCGTGGAGTGGGCGCTGAAGGGCGCCGCGCTGTGGGACGAAGTGAAAGACCGCCTGCACGAATCCGCGCTCGGTCTCTCCGGTGGTCAGCAGCAGCGCCTGGTGATCGCCCGCACCATCGCCGTGGAGCCGGAAGTGTTGCTGCTCGACGAACCGTGCTCGGCCCTGGACCCGATCTCCACCCTGAAGGTGGAAGAGCTGATCTACGAGCTCAAGAGTAAGTACACCATCGTCATCGTGACCCACAACATGCAGCAGGCGGCGCGGGTTTCCGACTACACCGCGTTCATGTACATGGGCAAGCTGATCGAGTTCGGCGACACCGATACCCTGTTCACCAACCCGGACAAGAAGCAGACCGAAGACTACATCACCGGCCGCTACGGCTAGTGGCCACCCCCAATCGCGCTGGAATGTGTCGGTGAAGCCTGCCGTACTACTCGTACGGTCTGCGCTTCGCCTCCTTGCCCAGCACGATTGGTCGAAGGCCACTGAAACCTGGGAAATTATTCGGTTAAACAAGGGTTAGAAAATGATCGACAAAGACAGCCTCACCCATCACATCTCCCAGCAGTTCAACGCCGAACTGGAGGAAGTGCGCAGCCACCTCCTGGCGATGGGCGGCCTGGTCGAGAAGCAGGTCAACGACGCGGTCACCGCGCTGATCGACGCCGACTCCGGCCTTGCCCAGCAAGTGCGCGAGATCGATGACCAGATCAACCAGATGGAACGCAACATCGACGAAGAGTGCGTGCGCATCCTTGCTCGTCGCCAGCCGGCGGCGTCCGACCTGCGCCTGATCATCAGCATCTCCAAGTCGGTGATTGACCTCGAGCGTATCGGCGACGAAGCGTCGAAGATCGCCCGTCGCGCCATCCAGCTCTGCGAAGAGGGCGTGGCCCCGCGCGGCTACGTCGAGGTGCGCCACATCGGTGACCAGGTGCGCAAGATGGTCCAGGAAGCCCTGGACGCCTTCGCCCGCTTCGACGCCGACCTGGCCCTGTCCGTGGCCCAGTACGACAAAACCATCGACCGCGAGTACAAGACCGCCCTGCGCGAACTGGTCACCTACATGATGGAAGACCCGCGCGCCATCAGCCGCGTGCTCAACGTCATTTGGGCCCTGCGTTCCCTGGAGCGCATTGGCGATCACGCGCGCAACATCTCCGAGCTGGTGATCTACCTCGTGCGTGGCACCGACGTCCGCCACCTGGGCCTGGCGCGCATGGCTGAGGAAGTGAAAGGCAACGGTAGCGACGAAGCTCCCCAGGCCTGATCCCGCGCTTGATCCCAGAACGCCCGGCCCATGCCGGGCGTTCTGTTTTGCGGATACCAGAGCGCATGACCCGTCGGTCGCAGGCAGCCCGGGTGTCGCAAACAGGCTTGGCAATTGGCTATCAGCCAAGGCTATTCTTAGCTCCGTTTTCCAAGGAGTAGCCGATGGGCAAGGTCAATGTGCTGGTGGTGGACGATGCGTCCTTTATTCGCGACATGCTGAAGAAGGGGCTGCGCGACAACTTCCCCGGCATCCAGATCGAGGAAGCGATCAATGGGCGCAAGGCCCAGCAGCAGCTTGCCCGCGCCACTATCGACCTGATCCTCTGCGACTGGGAAATGCCCGAGATGTCCGGCCTGGAGCTACTCACCTGGTGCCGCGAACAGGACAACCTCAAGACCGTGCCCTTCATCATGGTCACCAGCCGCGGCGACAAGGAGAACGTCATCCAGGCCATCCAGGCCGGCGTTTCCGACTACATCGGTAAACCCTTCTCCAACGATCAACTGGTCACCAAGGTGAAGAAGGCGCTGGCGCGTATCGGCAAGCTCGAAGCCCTGATGACCAGTGCACCGGTCAAGCTGCCCAACGCCGGTGGCTTTGCCAACGACTCCCTCGCGGCGCTCACCGGCGGCAAGGCCGAGGTGGTCCGTCCCGCCGCAGCAGCGGCACCGGCGGTGCCCGCTGCCAAGCCCGCCGCGCCCACGGCCTCGGCCAAGTCCGCGTCCCAGGCGCCCGGTGGTCGTGGCCAGGCCCAACTGCGTCTGCCGGCTGGCGTGCTGGCCTGCGTGATCAAGGCTCTGAGCCTGAAGGACGCGCAACTGGTGGTGCGCCGTGGCGAGCCCCTGCCGCAGGTGCTGGAAAGCGCGGTGCTCGACCTGGAGCAGGGCGAAGGTGGTGAAGTGGCGCGGCTCAATGGCTACCTGCACGCGGTCGCGGCCCTGGAGCCCAAGCCTGATAGCGAGTGGCTGCAGCTGACCTTCCGCTTCGTCGACCGTGACCCGCAGAAGCTTGATTACCTGTCCCGGCTGATCGCCCGCGGTACCGCGCAGAAGCATTTCGTCCCCGGCGCCTGACCGTCCAGCCAACCCCGTCACAGGCCGACAGGCAACATCTCGCCGGGCGCAAATCGCGCTGCTAGTCTTCGGCAACACGGAGCACAGAAGAACAACGGGCCGACATGCTGGGGCGATTCATTTCTCTGCTGCTGTTGCTTGGCGCGAGCCTGCCGGCGGCTGCATTGACCATCTACAAGTACACCGACGCCAATGGTGTGGTGACCTACACCGACAAGGCCGTGTCCGGTGCCCAGGTGTTCGTCTTCCGCGACCGCATGGTGGAGCGCCTGGACCTGTCAGTGAAGCTGGAAACCAAGAAGCACGACGCCGGTGAAACCCTGCTGCTGCGCAATGAGCTGTTCGCGCCGGTGGAGGTGGAGCTGCGCATCGACCAGGCGGAGAATGTGTCCGGCGTCCCAGGCCAGCCCATTCGCTGGGTGCTGGCGCCGCGCAGCAGCATGCGCATGGCCACCCTGGCGCCGGCCGACCCGAGCCGGCCAATGCGCTACAAGCCCAAGCTGCGCTATGCGATGGGTGACCCGCGCCTGCAGCCGGTGCTCTATCGCTATCCGCTGCCTTGGCGGGGTGGCCCCTTCCGCCTGACTCAGGGCGCCAATGGCCGCTACAGCCACTTCACTCCCAAGGGTCGCTATGCCCTGGATATCGCCATGCCCGAGGGCACACCCATCGTGGCTGCGCGGCCCGGTATGGTGATCAAGATCGAGAACGACCAGAGCGGCCGGGGTAACAACCCTTCCGGCAACTTCGTACGCATCCTGCATGACGACGGCACCATGGGCGTCTACCTGCACCTGATGCGCGGCTCGGTGCAGGTGCGCGAGGGTCAGCAGGTGGCCGTCGGCGAGCGTATCGCCCGCTCCGGCAATACCGGCAACAGCACCGGTCCGCACCTGCACTTCGTTATCCAGCGCAATAGGGGTCTGGCGCTGGAGTCCATTCCCTTCGACTTCGCCCAACCGGTGGACACCCTGCCGAATTTCGCGGTGGGCGGGGAGTAGCTTCCCCTCTTGCGTTGGGCAGGACTATGTCCTGCTTAGCGATTTCAATCGCCCCTACAGGAAAGTCCTGCCGAATGACGTGAGCCGGGTAGGGTGGGCTTCCGCCCACAAAGGGTGCTCAGTCGAGCTTGAGCACCTTGGCCAGGATAATCTTCGGGCCTTTCATCTTCTTCACGATGATGCGCAGACCGTCGGTTTCCAGCGCTTCTTCCTCTTCCGGCACGCGGTTCAGGGTTTCGTAGATCAGGCCGGCAAGGGTGTCGGCTTCGACGTGGTCAAGGTCGATGCCGAGCAGGCGTTCCACCTTGAACAACGGGGTGTCGCCGCGCACCAGCAGCTTGCCCGGCTGGTAGGCCAGCACGCCGCGCTCGGTCTTGCGGTGTTCGTCCTGGATATCGCCCACCAGGACTTCCAGCACGTCTTCCATGGTCAGGAAGCCCACGACCTTACCGTCGGCCTCCTCGACCACGGCGAAGTGCGAGCCGCCCTGGCGGAACTGCTCCAGCAGGCGCGACAGCGGCATGTGCTTGGTCACGCGCTCCAGCGGGTGGGTGAGTTCGGCGAGGTCGAAGGACTCGGGCAGGCTGTCCAGGGCCGACAAGGCCAGCAGCAGGTCCTTGATGTGCAGCACGCCGATGAACTCGCCCTTCTGGTCGTCATGCACCGGGTAGCGGCTGTATTTGTGGCGGCGGATCACCCTGAGGATGTCGCTCAGGGGCGCGTCGTGCTCGAGGAAGATCAGGTCTTCCCGTGAGTTGGCCCAATCCACCACTTCCAGTTCGCCCATTTCCACGGCAGAGGCCAGCACGCGCATGTCCTGGTCGCTGGGGTCGCGGGCGCGGCTGGAGTGCAGGATCAGCTTCAGCTCGTCGCGGCTGTAGTGGTGTTCGTGGTGCGGGCCAGGTTCGCCTTGCCCTGCGATGCGCAGGATGGCGTTGGCGCTGGCGTTGAGCAGCCAGATGGCCGGGTACATCAGCCAGTAGAAGAGGTAGAGCGGCGCGGCGGTCCAGAGGGACAGCAGCTCCGGCTTGCGGATGGCCCAAGATTTGGGCGCCAGCTCGCCGACCACGATGTGCAGGTAGGAAATGATGAAGAAGGCGGTGAAGAAGGCGATGCCGTGGATCAGCTTCTCCGACTCGATGCCGACGGCGCTCAGCACCGGGCCGAGCAGGTGGGCGAAGGCCGGCTCACCGACCCAGCCGAGGCCCAGGGAGGCCAGGGTGATACCCAGCTGGCAGGCCGACAGGTAGGCATCCAGCTGGTTGTGTACGGTGCGCAGGATGCGGCCTCGCCAGCCGTGCTTGCCGGCGATGGATTCGACGCGAGTGGAGCGCAGCTTGACCATGGCGAACTCGGCGGCCACGAAGAAGCCGTTGAGCAGCACGAGGAAGAGGGCAAAGAGAATCAGACCGAAATCGGCGAAGTACGTGAGGAAGTTGGAACTAGGGGAAGGGTCCATGGATGGTTTTTGCTGACGGAAGACCGGCTAAGGTTGAAGGCTGCACCCCGAGTTTGCAAGTCGGGGTGCGCGGGCGATCAGGTCCGGCGAACCACCTGGGTGGCCGGGAAGTGGCAAGTGAAGGTGCTGCCGTGGTTGAGCACCGAGCTGATGTCGAGACGGCCGCGATGGCGGATCAGCACGTGCTTGACGATGGCCAGGCCCAGGCCGGTGCCGCCGGTGCTGCTGTTACGGCTGGAGTCGACCCGGTAGAAGCGCTCGGTCAGGCGCGGCAGGTGCTTGGCCTCGATGCCGATGCCGCTGTCCTGCACGCTGAGGTGCGCTGCGGTCTCATCGCCCCACCAGCGGATGCGGATCTCGCCCTCGTCCGGGGTGTATTTAACCGCGTTGAACACCAGGTTGGAGAAGGCGCTGCGCAGTTCTGCCTCGCTGCCGCGCAATTTGAAGTTGTGATCGGCCTCCAGGCTGATGCGGTGGTTGCGATTACCGGAGAGGGCGATGGCGTCCGCCTTGATCTGCAATAGCAGCAGGTCGACTGCCACCGGCTGGTTGTCCGAGGGATAGTCGGTGGCTTCCAGCTTGGCCAGCAGCAGCAGGTCGTTGAGCAGGTTCTGCATGCGCTTGCCTTGCTGGCTCATCTGCTGCAAGGCGCGGGTCCAGCGCGGGTTCACATCCTCGACGTTGTCCAGCAGGGTCTCCAGGTAGCCGGCGATCACCGTCAGCGGCGTGCGCAGTTCGTGGGAGACGTTGGCGACGAAGTCCTTGCGCATCTGCTCCAGCTGGTGGAGACGCGTGACATCGCGTACCAGCATCAGGTGCTCGCTGTTGCCGTACTGGGTGATGTGGAACTGCAGGCGCAGGCGGTCATTGACCGGCGAGGGGAGGTCCAGGGGTTCGTTGTATTTGCCCTGTTCGAAGTATTCCTTGAAGCGCGGATGGCGGATCAGGTTGGTCACCGGCTGGCCGCTGTCCTGGGGGGTCTTCAGACCCAGCAGGGTTTCCGCGGCACGGTTCCACCAGTCGAGGTTGCCTTCGCTGTCGAGCATCACCACGGCGTCCTTCAGGGCGGCGGTGGATTCCTGCACGCGGTCGATCACCGCTTGCAGACGGCCGCGCACACGCTGATCGCGGCGCTGGAGGTGGTAAATGCTGTCGAACACTTCACCCCAGAGTCCGTAACCGTCCGGTGGGGGTTCGTCCGGGTGATGCTCTTTGAGCCATTTGTACAGGCGCAGCAGCTGCGCAAGGGTCCAGCCCAGGTAGGCGCCGAGGCCGATTACCAGGGCCCAGGCGTAGTAGCCCGTGACCAGGCCCGCCAGCAGGCAGGCGCCGATCAGCAACAGCAGGCGGCGGATAACTACGCCGCGCCAGTCTTGATTCACCTATCGCGTCCTTGTGGTCGGCCCATCGGGCCCGGGTCAGCTTTTGGTGGAGAAACGATAGCCGGTGCCGCGAACGGTCTGAACCAGATTTTCGTATACCTCGCCGAGGGCCTTGCGCAGGCGGCGGATGTGAACGTCGACGGTGCGCTCCTCGACATAGACGTTGCCGCCCCAGACCTGGTCCAGCAGTTGACCACGGGTGTAGGCGCGCTCCTGGTGAGTCATGAAGAACTGCAGCAGGCGGTATTCGGTGGGACCCATCTCGGCGGGTTTGCCGTCGATGGTCACGCGGTGGCTGATGGGGTCCAGCAGCAGGCCGCCGATGGCGATGGGCGCTTCACTGTCGCTCGGGCCGGCACGGCGCAATACGGCTTTAAGGCGCGCCACCAGTTCACGGGGGGAGAAGGGCTTGGTGATGTAGTCGTCGGCGCCTACTTCCAGACCCTGGATCTTGTTGTCCTCTTCACCCTTGGCGGTGAGCATGATGATCGGGATATCGCTGGTCAGGTCGTCGCGCTTCAGGCGGCGGGCCAGCTCGATGCCGGAGGTGCCGGGCAGCATCCAGTCAAGGAGGATCAGATCGGGTTTGCGGTCGACGATGATGGCGTGGGCCTGCTGGGTATTCTCGGCTTCCAGACAGTCGTAGCCGGCCATCTCGAGGGCGACGGCGATCATCTCGCGGATCGGCGCTTCGTCGTCGACTATCAGGATGTTTTTGCCAACCATGTTCAAGCCTCAGGAAAGGTCGCGTGTATGACTGATTGCGCCGCATTAGATAACGGAATTATTGCAGGGATGTGACACGCGGGGGGGGGTGGGCACGCTTGAGGTTTCGTTGCGGCCACGACAGCGCACCGAACGTTTCCGCTAACTGCCTCGTCTAAGCTGATTGAGGCCGCCGCCATTCCGGGGCTGCCTGGAGTCTGGCACAGGACCCCATCGGCACGATGGGCGTTCGTGGCTCCTTCCGTCCTGTAGTGCTGTGACCTCAAGCCGTGATCCAGCTGCCGCCAGGCTTTCGCTGTTCATTCCGAGGAGAGGTTAGAAAATGAGAAGAATTTCCCCCCGATTCGTTCCGCTGCTAGCGGGTGCTTTGCTGGGTTGGCCATTGTTGGGCCTGACGGCCGAGCCGGCGATGGAGAAGAACGGCATGCTGGTGGATCAAAACGGCATGACCCTCTACACCTACGACAAGGACGCTGACGGCAAATCCACCTGCAACGGCCAGTGCGCGCAGAACTGGCCGCCGCTGATGGCAGACGCGACAGCCAAGGCCGAGGGTGAGTGGAGCGTCGTCAAGCGCGACGACGGCTCCATGCAGTGGGCCTATGACGGCAAGCCGGTGTACACCTTCATCATGGACAAGAAGGCCGGTGACGTGACCGGCGACGGCAAGATGGGGGTTTGGCACATCGTCAAGCCCGAAGCTTACTAGCCGACCAGGAGAGTGGGTGAACTGCGCGCTGTGCCCTAGCGCAGCGCGTAGTCGGCGACGATACCGGCAAAGATTGCCAGACCCGCCCAGTGGTTGTGCAGGAAGGCCTTGAAGCAGGCCTGGGGATCGCGCGTGCGAGTGCTGTAGGACTCCCAGGCAAAGCAAGCGGCTGCAACTACCAGGCCCAAATGGAAATACAGCCCCAACTCGAAGCGATTGCCCGCCAACAGGAGGCAGAGAAGGGCCAGACCCTGGAGGATGGCGATGATGAGGCGGTCGGCGTCGCCGAAGAGGATGGCGGTGGATTTCACCCCGATTTTCAGGTCGTCCTCGCGATCGGTCATCGCGTAGTAGGTGTCGTAGGCCACCGTCCACAGCAGATTGGCGATGTACAGCAGCCAGGCCGCCGCCGGCAGCTCGCCGGTCTCGGCGGTGAAGGCCATGGGCATGCCCCAGGAGAAGGCCGCGCCGAGCACCACCTGCGGGTAGAAGGTGTAGCGCTTCATGAAGGGGTAACAGGCTGCCAGTGCCAGGCCGCCGAAGGACAGCCAGACGGTGGTGGCGTTGGTGAAAAGCACCAGCACGAAGCTGATGGCTACCAGAATGACGAAGAACACCAGCGCCTCACGCGGGGTGACCCGACCGCTGGCCAGGGGCCGCGCGCGGGTGCGGCTGACGTGGCCGTCGAAGTTGCGGTCGGCGTAGTCGTTGATCACGCAGCCGGCGGCGCGCATCAGGTTCACACCAAGCACGAAGATCACCAGATTGGCCAGACTCGGGCTGCCTTCACCGGCGATCCAAAGGGCCCAGAGCGTGGGCCAGAGCAGCAGGTAGATGCCGATGGGCTTGTCCAGGCGCGTCAGCTGGATGAAGTCCATGGCACGCGGGTGCAGGCGGTTCAGCGATTGCAACAGGGTCAGGTACACAGGCGGCTCTCCCTTGAAAGAGCCTGAATACGATCTGCTGCGCGTCGGAATAGCGGCGTTGGGAATGGCTTCAGGCTTGCTCATTTACAGCTCGTAAACTCCGCGCCTTCAGCCATTCCCGCCTTGTTCTTCTCTAGCTCGCGAGATCGTAAACAGGCTCGGCGCCGGATTATACGGCCTCGATGCCGGCCTCGCGCCACAAGGCGGGCAAGAAGATTTCCGCCACCAGGACTCCCAGTTCACCTCGCGAGAAGCAGGAGCGGCGACCCCAGAGGCGTTCTTCGCGCACGTCATTCGGCAGCCAGGGCGCGGGATAGCGGGCGACTTCGATGGCGCCGCGGTCGAAGGCGCGGTCGCTGAACAGCAGCTCGCCCAGGGAGCGGCTGCCCAGTTGGTGCAGGTCCAGGCCCGAGCCTTCCAGGGCGGCACGTGCCGCCACGCTGCGGGCGAACACCCAGATCTCGCCATGACCGCGTAGGTACACCTCGCGCACCCAGCCCTGGCTGCCGGCGGGAATGCCGAGGGCCACGCATTCGTCGGCGCGCAGGGTCTGCCAGCCTTCCTCCAGCGGGGTGACGCTGAAGGCGTTGTCCGAGAGGGCAGTCAGCCGGCGGGTCAGGGAGCCCTGGTCGAACAGCCAGTCGCGGACGCAGGCGGCCGGCGCGGGGTGGAGCTGGGCGGCGGTCAGCCAGCGGGGCGGATGGACGAGGGCGGCGTGGGACACGGGCGGGGCTTGGGCGATGGAAGACGGCGCAGATTAGCACGGCCTTTGCCCGTCGGCTGCCTCTTGCCCGTTGGCGGGATAAACCAGTACAAAGCGCCCCTGAAGTGACCGGAACGCCCACGTGAGGCGACGGTTCGAGAACGCCCGATCGTGGAGAAATGAATGATGAAGAAGTGGCAATGTGTGGTGTGTGGCCTGGTCTACGACGAGTCCCAGGGCTGGCCGGATGACGGCATCGCCGCCGGCACCCGCTGGGAAGACGTGCCGGCAGACTGGATCTGCCCCGACTGTGGCGTGGGCAAGCTGGATTTCGAGATGATCGAAATCAACTGATGCCTCGAGCTGACGAAGCCGGCCAAGCGCCGGCTTTTTCGTGTCCGCCGAGAGGGCCTATCCTCTGTCTGGACTGGTCCGGTGGCGCTTGGCGGTCGCCGGTCGATTGGAGTAGGTTCAATACGGCTTTCCGCGCCGGCGGAGGTGGTCATGCGCAAGTGGCAGTGCATCGTCTGCGGATTCATCTACGACGAGGCGGAGGGGCTACCCGAAGAGGGCATCGCGCCCGGTACGCGCTGGGAAGACATTCCGCCGGACTGGGTCTGCCCCGATTGCGGCGTCGGCAAGATCGATTTCGAGATGATCGAAATCGCCTGATCACCGTTATCCAACCCCATTCAAGCGACGGCCCATGGGCCGTCGCGTCGTTTCATGAGCAGGAGTGAGCAATGAGTGCACCCGTGGTGATAGTCGGCACCGGCCTGGCCGGTTACAACTTGGCCAAGGAGTTTCGCAAGCTGGATAGCGAAACCCCGCTGTTGTTGATCAGCGCCGACGACGGTCGCTCCTACTCCAAGCCCATGCTTTCCACCGGATTTGGCAAGAACAAGGATGCTGATGGCCTGGCCATGGCCGAGGCCGGCGCCATGGCTGAACAGCTCAAGGCGGAAGTCCGCACCCACACCCGCATCACCGGCATCGACCCGGGCCACCAGCGCCTGTGGATCGGTGAGGAGGCCGTGCCCTATCGCGACCTGGTGCTGGCCTGGGGCGCGGACACCATCCGCGTACCGGTGGAGGGTGATGCCCAGGATGCAGTCTTCCCGATCAACGACCTGGAGGACTACGCGCGCTTCCGCATTGCCGCTGCCGGCAAGCGCCGGGTGCTGATCCTGGGTGCCGGCCTGATCGGCTGCGAGTTCGCCAATGACCTCAGCCTGGGTGGTCTGGAGGTGGAATTGGTCGCGCCCTGTGAGCAGGTGATGCCGGGCCTGCTGCATCCGGCCGCCGCCGCGGCGGTGCAGGCTGGGCTCGAAAGTCTGGGGGCACGCTTCCACCTGGGGCCGGTATTGGCGCGCCTGGACCGTAGCGATGTCGGACTGGACGCGCTGCTTTCTGACGGCACCCGCATTGCCTGCGACCTGGTGGTGTCCGCCGTTGGCCTGCGCCCACGTACCGAGCTGGCTGCTGCGGCGGGCCTGGCCGTGAACCGTGGCGTGGCGGTGGATCGCCAGTTGCGCACCTCCCACGCGAATATCTATGCCTTGGGTGACTGCGCCGAGGTGGATGGCCTCAACCTGCTCTATGTGATGCCGCTGATGGCCTGCGCCCGGGCACTGGCGCAGACCCTGGCGGGCAACCCCACTGCGGTGACGTATGGCGCGATGCCGGTGACGGTGAAGACGCCGGTGTGCCCGCTGGTGGTGTCGCCGCCGCCCCGTGGCACGGATGGCAGCTGGACCGTGGACGGCTCTGGGGCGGACATCAAGGCGCTCTGCCGCGATGCCGCCGGCCGCCTGCTCGGGTATGCCCTGACCGGGGCTGCCGTGCAGGAGAAATTGGCCCTGAACCGTGAGCTGCCGCCGCTTATGGCATAAATGTCAGCCCTTCTGTCGGATTAATCCTTCTGTTCTTTCGGAATTCCCGCTGAGGACACTGGCGCAGTGCCAATTGGCGTGCCATCCTCCCCGTGGTCTGCCGCAGCGCAGAGCCGTTGCGGCGCCTTGGGCGCTGTTCTGGAAGGACAGCACGGACACAAAAACAACAAACCGTCAAAGAGGCATCTATGCGTAAACCGGAACTCGCCGCCGCTATCGCCGAAAAGGCCGATCTAACCAAGGATCAGGCCAATCGCGTACTCAATGCGGTGCTCGAAGAAATCACCAACGCGCTGAACCGCAAGGACAGCGTCACGCTGGTGGGCTTCGGCACCTTCCTGCAACGTCACCGTGGTGCCCGCACTGGCAAGAACCCGCAGACGGGGCAGCCGGTAAAGATCAAGGCCAGCAATACCGTTGCCTTCAAGCCGGGCAAATCGCTGAAAGAAGCTGTGAACTAAGCTTCTTCTGCCCGGAGCCGGGGAGGTTCCGGGCAGTTCACCCGTCCTTTCGCTGCGCCCTCCTTTGGCTGGCTGTAGTCCCGCCGGCAAACCGCTACAATGCGCCGCTTTCTCACCCCTTTGAGGCCGTGCGCGCATGAAATTCCGCTTTCTTCTCTGGATGCTGGGCCGCCTGATGACCAAGGCGAGCCGTGACAATGCCGAGTTCCAGCAGCAGCTGGCGGGCAAGGACCTGGTGTTCCAGCTGCACACCCTGGACGGCAAGATTGCCCGTCACTTCATCGTCAAGGACCAGCGAGTGGTCAGCAAACGCGGCACCGCGAGCGCGCCTGCCTTCGCCATCGGCTTCAAGGACGGCGCCTACGGCTTCGCCACCATGAGCGCGAAGAACAAGCAGCTGGCCTTCATGCAGGGTATCCAGAACAAGGACATCCAGATTCAGGGCAACCCAGCGCTGGTGATCTGGTTCCAGGGGCTGACCAAGCACCTGGTGCCCAAGAAGAAGGTTGCCGAGAAGAAAGCGGCCTGACGCTTTCCTTCTCTTGCTGATAGTGGGCTGAAGCCAGCCTACGGAAGTTCCTGACGGGACACAGGCATGAAAAAGGGGCGCCACGGGCGCCCCTTTTTCGTGCCTATGCCGATCAGTGCGGCGTATTGAACTGGGAGGCCAGCTCACGCAGCGCCGCTTCGGCCTGTAGTACTTTGCTCACCGCTTCTTCGGCCTTCTCGCGGGTAATGCCCAAGGCCTCGAACAGATCGTCGGGAATCACCGCTTCCGGGCCGGAGCCGATGCCACGGTTACGCAGCAGGCTGACCGCCAGACACACCAGGTTCGGGTAGGCGGCATTGTCGCTCTGGTAGTCCGGGTCGTGCTGGAAGCGTAGGGCGGTGTAGAGCTCTTCCGGCATATCCCAGAAGCGCATCAGCCAACTGCCGATCTGCTCGCGGGTAATGCCCAGCAGGTGCTGCTCGACGTAGCTGTGGGGCAGGTGCGGGTTGACTTCCAGGTGTCGGCAGATCAGCGAGAAATGCGGCGGGAAGACATGGGCCAGCACCAGGTAGCCGAAGTTGTGCAGCAGGCCGGCAAGGTAGGTCAGTCCGGTTTCCGGGCGCTGGGCGCGCGGCATGGCGCGAGTCAGGCCTTCGATCACCGCCGCGGTATAGATCGCCTGTTGCCAGTAGGGCGTGGCCTGCTGCGGCTGGTCCTTGGGCAGGCTCAGGGATTTGCCTAGGGCCAGGCCGAGGGCGAGGTTGATCACCAGGTCGAAGCCCAGCACACGGACGATGGCGTCTTCCACCGAGCGGATCTTGCCGGGAGCGGCGTAGTAGGGCGAGGCGGCCCAACTGACCACCTGGGCAGCCAGGGCCGGGTCGGTTTCCACCACGCCGGTGATGTCTTCCACGGTAGCGTTGGGGTCGACCCGCAACTTGATGATTTTCTGCGCGGATTCGGCCAGCGGCGGAATTTCGATGGTCTCTTCCAGGCGCTGCTGGATACGGCGGGCGGTGAACGCCTGCACGGCCTGGGTGATCTCGGCGCGGTCGTCGGCCGGGCGATCGAGGTTCGGGCGGATCGCCGCCACCGGCTCGCCTAAGCGTGCGGCGCTGGCTTTGCTCAGCAGGCCACGGAAGTCTTCGCTGGCCAGTTCCAGCAACACGCCGGGTTGACCTGACTCCACCAACAGGCGCGGCTCCTGCAGCAGTCGCTCGTCATACAGGCAGGGCGAGCTGGTCAGCGGTGGCAGGCCGGGAAGGGCGCCCAGCTGGTGCTTGCCGAGCATGCGTTCTAGACGCTCGGGCTTGACCGCCACCAGCTTGCGGCCAGTGAGTTCGGCGAGGCGATTGAGGTCGAGCAACTGGCTGCGCGGGAAAAGCACCAGGAGGGCGCCGACGGCGTCTTCCAGTAGCACCGACTGGACCCGCTGCGCGACGGGTAGCGCCGGATGTTCCAGGCGTACCTGGAAAGCCAGGCCGAGCTTCTCGAGTAGCTGCACTATCACTTCGGGCGGTTGTGGCGAGGAATCCGGGGCGAGGGCGACTTCGGTCATGGCAGCATCCAGCTTTGAATTTTTCTGCCCGGAGTATAACGAGCAGGTCGTAAGAGATCGGCGCGAGGCGACGGCTGAGCTGTGAACTGCGTCACACTTGGCCGTACTGTTGGCCGTGACGCAACCAGCGCTCCAATAGTGGACTGACATGTTGTGGCCAATGGGCCAGCAGGGCCTGTGCGGCGTCGCGAACAGCCGGTAACAGGTCGGCGTCGCGCATCAGGTCGGCCACCTTGAACTGCAGCAGGCCGGTCTGGCGGGTACCAAGCATTTCGCCGGGACCGCGCAGTTCCAGGTCCTTCTCTGCGATGACGAAGCCGTCGCAGGTTTCGCGCATGATTGCCAGGCGCTCGCGGCCGAGTTGCGACAGCGGTGCGTGGTAGAGCAGCACGCAGTGGCTGGCGGCGCTGCCCCGGCCAACGCGGCCGCGCAGCTGGTGCAACTGGGCCAGGCCCAGGCGCTCGGGGTTCTCGATGATCATCAGGCTGGCGTTAGGCACGTCTACGCCCACTTCGATCACGGTGGTGGCCACCAGCAATTGCAGCGCACCGGCCTTGAATTCGGCCATCACCGCCGCTTTCTCGGCGGGCTTCATGCGTCCGTGGATCAGGCCGACACGCAACTCGCCCAGGGCTGAAGAGAGTTCTTCGAAGGTGGTTTCCGCCGCCTGGCAGGTCAGCTCCTCGGATTCTTCGATCAGGGTGCAAACCCAATAGGCCTGGCGGCCTTCGAAACAGGCCGCGCGGACTCGCTCGATCACCTCGATGCGGCGGCTGTCGGCTACCAGCACGGTATTCACCGGGGTGCGGCCAGGGGGTAGTTCGTCGAGGATGGAGGTGTCCAGGTCGGCATAGGCGCTCATGGCCAATGTCCGGGGAATGGGGGTGGCGGTCATGATCAGCTGGTGCGGGCAGAGGCGGCCGTCCACGCCCTTCTGGCGCAGGGCCAGGCGCTGCTGCACACCAAAGCGGTGCTGTTCATCGATGATTACCAGGGCCAGGCGCTTGAACTTCACTTCGTCCTGGAACAGCGCGTGGGTGCCGACCACCATCGGCGTACCGCCGGCGATCTGCTCCAGCGCGGAGGCGCGGGCCTTGCCCTTGAGCTTGCCGGCGAGCCAGGCGACTTCGATGCCCAGCGGCTGCAGCCATTTGCTGAAGTTGAGGTAGTGCTGCTCGGCGAGGATTTCGGTGGGCGCCATCAGTGCCACCTGGTAGCCGGCCTCCAGCGCCTGCAAAGCAGCGAGGGCGGCGACCACGGTCTTGCCGGCGCCGACATCGCCCTGCACCAGGCGCAGCATGGGCTCCTGCTGGGCCAGGTCGTAGGCGATCTCGGCGCCGACGCGCTGCTGGGCCCCGGTGGGCTTGAAGCCGAGGTTGGCCAGGTACTGGGCGGGCAGTTTGCGTGCTGGCGGCAACTGCGGTGCGTGCTGGGCGCGCAGGCTTTCGCGCAGACGCTGCAGTGACAGTTGGTGGGTTAGCAGTTCCTCGAAGGCGAGGCGCTGCTGGGCCCAGTGCTGACCCTCGGCGAGTTCTTCCAGGTCGGCATCCGGCGGCGGCCGGTGCAGGTAGCGGATGGCGTCATCGAGGGAGCCCAGGTGGTAATCGCGAGCCAACTCCTTGGGCAGCCAGTCCGGCAGGCTGTGCGGGCCGAGGCGGGCCAGGGCAAGTTGGCTGAGGCTGCGCAGGCGCTGCTGGGTAAGGCCCTCGGTGGTGGGGTAGATCGGCGTCAGGGTCTGTTCGACCGGCGGCGCCTCATCGCCCGACAGGGAGCGGTACTCCGGGTGGTAGATCTCCAGTCCGGTGGCGCCAGGGCGAACTTCGCCGTAGCAGCGCAACTGGGTGCCGCGTTTGAGGCCTTCCTTCTGCGCCTGGCTGAAGTGGAAGAAGCGCAGGCTGAGGGTGCCGGTGCCGTCCTGCAGGCGTACCAGCAGACTGCGCCGGCGGCCCATGACCACATCGGCGCCGCCGACTATGCCTTCGACCACCGCATCCTGCCCCGGGCGCAGCTCGCCGATAGGGGTGATGCGGGTGCGATCCTGGTAGCGGGTGGGCAGGTGGAAGAGGATGTCCTGCAGGTTCTCCAGGCCGACCTTGGCGAGCTTCTCTGCCAGGGCAGCCCCCACACCCTTGAGTGCGGTAACGGAGACTTGGGCCAGCTCGGTCATGCCGGCTGCGGTTCGCCCTGGGTTTTCGGGTGGGCCACGGAGCAGAGGCGGATGGAGTCCGCCAGGACTTCAATGGCGCGCGGACGCGGGAAGCTGGCGCGCCAGGCGATGGCCACGGTGCGGAAGGGCACTGGTGGGGTCAGCGGACGAATCTCGATCACGCCAGGGGCGTAGTGGTGGCTGTCCACTGCAGAGAAGGGCAGGATCGACACGCCGAGACCGGAGGCGACCATGTGCCGGATGGTTTCCAGGGAGCTGGACTCCACCGTGGTGTGCTTCGCGCTGTCTTCGCCACCTTTGCGCAGGCTCGGGCAGGCTTCCAGCACCTGGTCGCGGAAGCAGTGGCCTTCGCCCAGCAGCAGCAGGCTCTTGTCGTTGAGCATCTCGCTGTCAATGGACTCGCGTTCGGTCCAGGGGTGCCCGAATGGCAGCAGCACGTAAAAGGGTTCGTCGTAGAGCGGCTTGGTCAGCACGTCGGCTTCGGCGAAGGGCAGGGCGATGATGATCGCGTCCAGTTCGCCGGTGCGCAGCTTGTCGCGCAGGACGTGGGTGAAGTTCTCTTCGATGTACAGCGGCATCTGCGGGGCGACCCGGTGCAACTGCGGAATAAGGTGCGGGAAGAGGTAGGGGCCGACGGTGTAGATGGCGCCCACCTTGAGCGGCGCGGCCAACTGGTTCTTGCCGGCCTGGGCCATCTCGCGGATGCCCTGTGCCTGCTCCAGGACCTTCTGTGCCTGGGTAACGATGCCCTCACCAACGGGCGTCAGGCGTACCGCGCTCTTGCTGCGCTCGAAGATAAGCACGCCGAGCTCGTCTTCCAGTTTTTTCACCCCGACCGACAGGGTCGGCTGGCTCACATGGCAACGCTCGGCGGCACGGCCGAAGTGCTGTTCCTGGGCGAGGGTGACGATGTAGCGCAGTTCGGTGAGGGTCATAGCATTTTTCCATTGAGGTCCGGCAAGCATAGCGGCTGGAGTCAATGGAACCAAGCGCCTGCGCGGGGTGGCGCAGGCGCTTGGGAGTCAGCGGCGGTCCAACGAGTAGACGAAGGGCGCGACTACTTCCAACGAGCCGTTGTTCAGCAGCTCCGGCGGGGGAGGCGGCAGCGGTTGGGCGCGGCGGATCATCTCCAGGGTGGCCCGATCCAGCGAGGCACTACCGGACTTGCCGACCAGGGAATAGGAGATCACCTTGCCTTCAGCGTCGACCACGAAGCGCAAGCGGTTGACCCCTTCGAAGCCGCGACGGCGGGCATCGTCCGGGTAGCGCTTGTAGCGGGCCAGGTGGCTGAGCAGCTTGCTCTGCCAGGTTGGCTTGGCGTCCGAAGGTGCGCTGGTGGCGGCCTGTTGTTGGGCTGCGGGCTTGGTGTCGCTCGGGGCCGGGGTGGTCGGCGCCGCAACGCTTTCCTTCACGCTTTCGGTTTCCCGCGGCTTCTCGGGCTTGGGCTCAGGCGGTTTAGGTTGCGGCGGCTTGGGCTTGGGATTCGGCTTGGGCGCGATGGCGATCTTCGGCTTGGGCGCTTCCACCAGCTTGGGCAGCGGCTCGGGCTCGGGCTCGACCTGGCGAGGAGGCGGCGGTGCCGGCTTGGGCGCGGGGGCTGGAAGCGGCTCCAGCTCCACGATCATGGCCGCGGGCGGCAGTTCGATCGGCTCGGCGTGCGGACGCCAGTACAGCGCCCAGAGGCCGAGGCCGATGTGCAGGCCGAGCACGAGGACCAGGCTGACGCCCCATTGCGACAGCTTGCGTTTGCCTTGGCTCATTTAGTCCCGACCGTCTCGAGTCCGACCAGGCCGATCTTCAGGTAGCCGGCGCCGCGCAGGGTGTCCATGACTTCCATCAGACGACCGTATTCCACCACCTTGTCGCCGCGCACGAAGATAGTCTTTTCCTTGTCGGCGTTGGTCAGCTTGTCCAGCACGCTGCCTAACTGCTCCTCGGTGACTTGCTCGTTGTCCAGGTACAGGCTCTTGTCTTCCTTGATGCTCAGGTAGATCGGCTTGTCCGGCCTGGGCGCGGGCTTGGCGGTGGACGCGGGCAGGTCGACCTTGATATCGACCGTGGCCAGGGGCGCTGCAACCATGAAGATGATGAGCAGCACCAGCATTACGTCGATGAAGGGGGTGACGTTGATCTCGTGGGTTTCCTGGAGATCATCGCCACCTTCGTTCAGATGGATTCCCATGGGTCAGCCCACTTTCGCCATTTGCGGAGACTGGCCACGTTCGGCCGGTTGGTGGTCGAGGTCGCGGCTGACCAGCAGCAGCACCTGGGCGGAGGCGTCGGACACCTGGGCCTTGTAGCCGGCGATGGAGCGGGCGAAGACGTTGTAGATGACCACGGCGGGGATCGCTGCTACCAGGCCAAGGGCCGTGGCCAGCAGGGCTTCGGCGATACCGGGGGCGACCACGGCGAGGTTGGTGGTCTGGGATTTGGCGATGCCAATGAAGCTGTTCATGATGCCCCAGACGGTACCGAACAGGCCGACGAAGGGCGCTGTGGAGCCAATGGTGGCGAGTACGCCGGTGCCCTGGCTCATCTGCCGTCCGCTGGCGGCCACGAGGCGCTCGAGGCGGAAGCTGACGCGCTCTTTGATGCCTTCCTTCTCGCGGGTGTTGGTGGACAGCTTCACCTCTTCTTGGGCGTCCAGGACCAGTAGGCGGGAGACGCAGCTGCCATTGCTGACCTGCTCGCCAGCCTCGCCCAGGGTGCGGGCGCCTTTCAGGGCCAGCAGCTCACGGCGCAGGCGGCGCTTGGCCGCGACCAGTTCGAAACCCTTGGCGATCCACACGGTCCAGGTCAGGACGGAGGCCAAGGCCAGGCCGATCATCACGGCCTTCACCACGATGTCGGCGTTCTGATACATGCCCCAGGGCGACAGGTCGTGAGCAAGCATCTGCTCGCCTTCGACTTCGGCGGCCAGCGGGTCGGTCGGCAGGGCGTTCGGGGCCTGGGCGGCGGCATCGACTGGCGCGACGGTGCCTTCGGCTGTCGGAGCGCCGGTTGCTACCGGAGCATCGGCAGGCGCGTTAGCGGCGTCAGCGGTGGGCGCCGGAGCGACTGCCGGAGTGGCGGCAGCCGGCACGGACTGGACGGTCGGCTCTTCAGCGAAGGAGCTGCCGGGCGCCAGCATCAGGCTGATCAGTAAGGCTGCCAGCAGGCGTGGCGGGCGGGCGACGGTATGGGGCTGTGCGTTGCGGGCGTAGGATTTCATGCTGGCCGGACCTGAAGGAAAGGAAGCGGTTTCGTCCATCGGCGCGCAAGCGTCGGCCGGGACCGAAGGGTTGGCATTATTGCAAGTAATTCTTGTTTGTAAAAGTGACTATATAACGATTGTGCCCTCGCCCGGCGATTCGCCCCTCGCCTGAGCGATTGGCGATGGCCGCCCGTGCGCCTATCCTGAGGACTTTTTCGGAGCTTCCCTGATGCCCGCTTCCCTCCTGATCGCCGGCTGCGGCGATGTTGGCAGCCGCCTGGCCCTACAGATGCTGCAGGTCGGCTGGACCGTCCATGGCCTGCGTCGCAACGTCGCAGCGCTGCCGGCCGGCGTGCTGCCGGTGGCAGGCGACCTGGAGCGGGCCGAGTGCCCGGTGGATTGGCCAAAGGGGCCGCTGGACTACCTGGTCTATTGCGTGGCGGCCACTCAGCACGACGAAGCTGGCTACCGCGCCGCTTATGTCGACGGTCTGCGCCATGTGCTCGCCTGGCTGGCCCAGCGCGGGCAGATGCCGCGGCGCCTGCTGTTCGTCTCCAGCAGCGGCGTCTATGCCCAGCGCGACGGCGAATGGATCGATGAAACCTCTCCCGCCGAGGCCGAGGGCTATTCCGGCCGGGTGATGCGGGAAGCGGAGCGGTTGGCCATGGACAGCTGCATTCCTTCGACCCTTGTACGCCTGACCGGCATCTACGGTCCGGGTCGCGAATGGCTGCTCAAGCAGGTCCGCATGGGCTACCGCGTGGTCAGTGAACCTCCGCTCTATGCCAATCGCATTCACGTGGACGATTGCGCCGGGCTGCTGGCCCACCTGCTCAAGGCCGATGCTGGCGGTGTAACACTTGAGGACTGCTATATCGGTGTCGACGATGCTCCGGCTCCGCTCCACGAAGTGGTGGGGTGGCTGCGTGAGCGGATGGGGGTGACCGAGTGGGCCGAGGAGTCCACCGTGCGCCGCTCGGGCAGCAAGCGCTGCAGCAACGCACGTGCTCGCGCGCTGGGCTGGGCACCGCGCTACGCCAGCTTCCGCGAAGGTTACGCCGCCATCCTGGGCGAGCCCTGAGCGTGGATGCCAACCGTATGCTGGCGCGTCCCTGGTTGCCGGGGGTGGAGCTGTTCCATGCGGATTTCTCCGGGCAGCCCTTCGGCCGCCACAGCCACGATGCCTTTGCCATTGGCGCCATTCTCCAGGGCGTGGGCGGCTACCAGTGCCGGGGCGCGCGCCATGCTTTGCCAGCAGGCACCCTGTCGCTGATGAACCCCGAGGAGCCCCATACCGGCCATGCCGAGTCCGAGCGATTGGTCTATCGCATGCTTTATGTGGAGGAGTCGCGCCTGCCGACACTGCTCGGACGCAAGCGTCTACCCAGCGGTTTCCGCGAGCTGAACCCGGCCGATGACGGACTGGTGGCGGCGGGCCTGGCGCGCCTGGCGGCGGAGTTCGAGCGGGGCGATGCGCTGGCCCTGGAAAGCGAGCTGCTGGAGGTGCTGGAGCGGGTGTTCGTGCGTCACGGCGGGTTGCGCGCGACGGCACCCGCCACGCGGGACGGCGGGGTGACGGCCTTTCTGCGCGACTACTTGGAGGCCCATTACGTCGAGGCGGTCAGCCTGGAGCAATTGGCCGCTCTGGTGCAGCGCCATCCGCGCCATCTGATCGAGGCATTCCGCCGCGCCTACGGCGTGCCACCGCACACCTACCTGCTGCAGCGCCGGGTACGTGAAGCCAAGCGCATGCTGCTGAGTGATGAGCCGCCGCTGGAGGTGGCGCTGTCCTTGGGTTTCTACGACCAGGCGCATTTTTCCGGGACCTTCAAACGCTTCACTGGCGTGACGCCTGGGCAATTCCGCCGCGCCGCACGCACCTGAGTTTTCTCCAAGACCGCCAAGCCATCGGGCTTCGACACTGGCCGCCGTGTTCAACGGAGGTGCGTCGTCATGCTTGCGCTGTTCCTGCTGGTCGCCAGCACTCATTTCGCTGCCTTGCTGTCGCCAGGTCCGGATTTTTTCCTACTGCTGCGCGCTGGGTTGGTCAAAGGATTGCGCCATGCCGACGGTGCGGCGGCGGGCATCGCGCTGGCCAACTTACTGAGCATGTTGCTGGTGCTGCTCGCCCTGACCCTGTTGCCCGCTCTGGAGGGGCCTGGGTGGAAACTGCTGCAGTTGGCGGGAGGCGGCTACTTCATCTGGATCGGCGCCCAGGCGCTGCTGGCGACCCGCGATCTGGAACTGCTGCAGGCCGAGGCAGGCGAGCGTGGTTCGTGGCGGCTCGGTTTTTCCGAGGGACTGCTCGCCAGCTGCCTCAATCCCAAGCTGCCGATCTTCTATGCCGGGCTGTTCGGCCTGCTGCGCAATGCGGCCATGCCCGATTGGGGACTGGTCATGAGCATGGGCTGGATGACAGCGGTGGTGCTGTTCTGGGATATGACGCTGGTGCGTTTGCTGGGCCATCCGCGCTGGCGCGGCTGGCTGCAGATGCGGGTGAGGGCGCTGGATCGGCTCTGCGGCGCTCTACTATTGGCGCTAGGGGGATGGTTGGCCGCAGGGGCAATACGCGGCTTGTAGAGTGGGCTTCAGCCCACGCCGAACTGCCCACCCAGGGGTCGCAAAGATTCAGTCGCGCTCCAGCAGCCAGGCGCGTTTGCCGGGGAAGTACTCGGGCATCTCGTCGATTTGAGCGCGATTGCGAGCTTCGAGGATTTCCAGTTCATCGCCATCGTGGACGAAGATCCACGCCGCGCCCTGATTGCCCTGCTGCAGCCAGATACTGTCGTTCTCGCCACTCATGGCTGCACAGTCACCGGCCAGGCACAACGCGTAACGATCAGCGCCCGGTAGGCCTTCGAGGCTGCCGTCGGGGTTGAACTTGACGAGACCGCCCTGACCCTGGCCTTCGACGATCTTCCAGCTGCCGCCGAGGTAGGCGGTGTAGAGCGCGTGTTCGAAGGCGCCGCCAAGTGGGGTGCCCTCGGCGGGAGTCTTTTCCGGGTGAACGAAGCGCTGCTCGGGAAGGTTCTCGCTGGCCTGCTGGACCAGTTGGTTGCCGTCCACTTCCAGCGTTTCGTGGAAGTCGCCATAGAAGTCCACCCGCCAGTTGCCATCTTCCTGGACTGCGAGGCGTCCTTCGCCCAGCTCGAAGCCGTTGCTGTAGTGGGCTTCGCCGGTTTTCTGGTCGATCTGCCACTCCAGGTTCGGGCCATAAGCGAGCAGGGACTCGCGCAGCTTGCCCTCTTTGGCTGCGGCGTTGATTGCCGCCTGGTTGATCCAGATGCCACTGGGGTCAGAGGGCGCGCTTGAGCAGCCGCCGAGAATCGCCGCGCAGAGCAGCAGAGGGAGGGCGTGACGCATGACGGATTCCTTCCGGAACGATGCCACGGGCAAGACGGCCCGTGGCAGAGAGGCTCTTATTCGAGGACCAGGATGGCGTCCATTTCCACCTGGGAGCCGCGCGGCAGGGCGGCAACGCCGATGGCGGCACGAGCCGGGTAGGGCTGCTCGAAGTAGCGGCCCATGACTTCGTTGACCTTGGCGAAGTGGGACAGGTCGGTGAGGAAAATGTTCAGCTTGACGATGTCCTTGAAGGAGCCGCCCGCGGCTTCGGCCACGGCCTTCAGGTTCTCGAACACCTGCACGGTCTGCTCTTCGAAGCCTTCAACCAGTTCCATGGTCTTCGGGTCCAGCGGGATCTGGCCGGAGAGGTAGACGGTGTTGCCGGCCTTGATGGCCTGGGAGTAAGTGCCGATGGCGGCGGGGGCCTTGTCGCTGCTGATGACGGTCTTGCTCATGAGAACTCCTTGGGTTTCTTGGGATCGGCTACGCCCGCACACGGGTGATGCGGATCACCCCCTTGAGCGCACGCAGCTTCTTGATCACGCGGGCCAGGTGTACACGGTCATGCACGCTGACCACCAGTTGGACTACGCTGATGCGGCCATCGCGCTCGTCCATGCTGATTTTCTCGATATTGCCGTCGGCGGCGTTGACGCTGCTGGCCAGCAGGGCGATCAGGCCGCGCTGGTGTTCCAGCTCGACGCGCAGTTCGACGTTGAATTCGCCTGCGACGTCCTTGGCCCACGACAGCTGGATGCATTTCTCCGGGTTGTGCCGGATTTCGCCGATGTTCTTGCAGCTTTCCAGGTGCACCACCATGCCCTTGCCGGCAGAAAGATGGCCGACTATGGGGTCGCCGGGGATCGGCGTGCAGCACTTGGCGTAGCTCAGCACCAGGCCCTCGGTGCCGCGAATCGCCAACGGACCCTCGGGGCTCGGCAACTGTTCACCGTCACTGGCCAGCAGGCGGCGGGCGACGACGTAGGCCATGCGATTGCCAAGGCCGACGTCTTCCAGCAGGTCTTCGATCACGTCCAGGCGGTACTCGCCGAGAACGGCCTGGACACGCTCGGGGCTGATCTTGTCCATGTGACTCTCGAAGCCGGCCAGGGCTTTGTTCAGCAGTCGCTCGCCGAGGTTGATTGACTCGGAGCGGCGCTGCTGCTTGAGGGCGTGGCGGATGTGGGTGCGTGCCTTGCCAGTGACCACGAAATTGAGCCAGGCCGGGTTCGGCCTGGCGCCCGGCGCTGTGACGATCTCCACCGTCTCGCCGCTCTGCAGCGGTTCGGATAGCGGTGCCAGGCGGCGGTTGATGCGACAGGCGATGCAGGTGTTGCCGACGTCGGTATGCACCGCGTAGGCGAAGTCGACCGCGGTGGAGCCTTTGGGCAGCTCCATGATGCGGCCCTTGGGCGTGAACACGTAGACCTCGTCGGGGAAGAGGTCGATCTTCACGCTCTCGATGAATTCCAGGGAGTTGCCGGCACGTTGCTGCAGTTCCAGGATGCCTTTGACCCACTGGCGGGCGCGGGCGTGGGTGCCCTTGGGCTGGTCGTCCTCGGCGGACTTGTACAGCCAGTGGGCGGCGATGCCGTTGTTGGCCATCTCTTCCATCTCGCGGGTGCGGATCTGGATCTCGATGGGCACGCCGTGCATGCCGAACAGGGTGGTGTGCAGCGACTGGTAGCCATTGGCCTTGGGAATCGCGATGTAGTCCTTGAAGCGACCGGGCAGCGGTTTGTACAGGTTGTGCACGGCGCCAAGCACACGGTAGCAGGTGTCGACCTTGTCGACGATGATGCGGAAGGCGTAGACGTCCATGATTTCATTGAACGCCCGGCGCTTGCCGCGCATCTTCTTGTAGATGCTGTAGAGGTGCTTCTCGCGGCCGATGACCTCGCCTTCCATGCCTTCGCGGCGCAGGCAGTTGGTCAGCGATTCCTCAATCTTGTTGACGATTTCCTTGCGGTTGCCGCGGGCGCGGCGGACAGCAGCGCGGATACGCTCGGAGCGCATCGGGTGCATGGCCTTGAAGCCAAGGTCCTCGAACTCCACGCGCATGCTGTGCATGCCCAGCCGGTTGGCGATAGGGGCGTAGATTTCCAGGGTTTCCTTGGCAATGCGTCGGCGTTTCTCGCCGGACAGCACTTCCAGGGTGCGCATGTTGTGCAGGCGGTCGGCCAGCTTGACCAGGATCACGCGGATATCGCGGGCCATGGCCATGGCCATCTTCTGGAAGTTTTCAGCCTGGGCTTCGGCCTTGGACTCGAAGTTCATCTGGGTCAGTTTGCTGACCCCGTCCACCAACTCGGCAACGGTCTCGCCGAACTGCCCGCTGAGGGCTTCCTTGGCGATGCCGGTGTCCTCGATCACGTCATGCAGCATCGCGGCCATCAGGCTCTGATGATCCATGTGCATGTCGGCAAGGATGCTGGCTACGGCAAGCGGGTGAGTAACGTACGCTTCGCCGCTGCGCCGACGCTGGCCATCATGGGCCTGCTCGGCATAGAAGTAGGCCCGGCGCACCAGGTTGACCTGGTCGGCGCCGAGATAGGTCGAAAGTCGTTCGGCAAGGGCGTCTATGCTCGGCAAGATTTTTCTCCTTGCCGACCTTTTCTACCCTGTGCCGTGCGACGTCGACCAGGCATGGAATCAGAGGGCCTCGTTGGCCTCGTCCTCGAATGCGGCAAACAGCGGCTCTTCTTCAACGATGTCTTCCTGGGCGATGACGTCGTAATCGACCAGGCCGGCAGCGATTTCGCGCAGGGCGACTACGGTCGGCTTGTCATTTTCCCAGGCTACCTTCGGCTCTTTGCCGCCGGTGGCCAGCTGACGGGAACGCTTGGTGGCGAGCATGACCAGCTCGAAGCGGTTATCAACGTTGTCCAGGCAATCTTCAACGGTAACGCGGGCCATGGTGTTCCTCGTAGCACGAAATGAATGGCTGATACGGTGCCCGAATGGGCGAGCGGACTGGATAGTCTAAAAAATCGCCAGCAATTAGGGAAGCGCCGATTTTCAGCGTTTCCAGGGTGGAGTCTGGCCCAATGCCGGCTGAGAGGCCAGCTATCGCCTCAATAGAGTGCGCAGTCAGTCGAGCAGGTGGGCCAGCAGGGCGCCGTGGCGGACCTGTTGCGCGTCGTGACGCAGCTGGTTGGCGCGGAAGATGGCCTTGAGGTCTTCCAGCGCGGTGGCGAAGTCGTCGTTGATCACCAGGTAGTCGTACTCGACGTAGTGGCTCATCTCGCTGACCGCCTCGCGCATGCGGCGCTCGATGATCTCTTCGCTGTCCTGGCCGCGGTTGTCCAGACGTTGGCGCAGGGCGTGCTGGCTCGGCGGCAGGATGAAGATGGACTTGGCCCGGGGCATCAGGTGGCGGACCTGCTGGGCACCTTGCCAGTCGATCTCGAGAATCAGGTCATGACCCTCGGCCAGGGTCTGTTGCACCCAGCGCTGGGAAGTACCGTAGAGGTTGCCGAAGACTTCGGCATGCTCCAGGAAATCACCGTGTTCGAGCATCTGCACGAACTCTTCGCGGGTCACGAAGTTGTAGTTGACGCTGTCCACTTCGCCCGGGCGCATGCCTCGGGTGGTGTGGGACACCGAAACGCGGATGTTCGGTTCGGCGTCGATCAGTGCTTTGACCAGGCTGGTCTTGCCGGCGCCGGAGGGGGCGGAAACGATGTACAGGGTGCCGGGGGTGGCGGTCATGGGGGCAGTCTCTTACTCGATATTCTGGACTTGTTCGCGCATCTGCTCGATCAACACCTTGAGGGTGACCGCAGCCTGGGTGCTGCGCGGATCGAACGCCTTGGAGCCCAGGGTATTGGCTTCGCGGTTGAGTTCCTGCATCAGGAAGTCGAGGCGGCGACCGGCGGCGCCGCCGGCCTTGAGCACGCGGCGGACTTCGCCGATATGGGTGACGAGGCGGTCGAGTTCTTCGGCCACGTCGCTCTTCTGCGCCAGCAGGACCATTTCCTGCTCCAGGCGCTGCGGCTCCAGCTCGGCCTTCATCTCATTGAAGCGGTCGAGAATTTTCTGCCGCTGGGCAGTGAGCATCTGTGGAACCAGAGCGCGCAGGGCGGTGACTTCTTCCTGCATGGCGTCGAGGCGGTCATTGAGCAGGCGGGCCAGTTCGCTGCCTTCGCGGGAGCGGCCATTCTTCAGTTCGTTGAGGGCCTGGGCGAAGGCCTCCATGGCGGCGGCGTTCAGTGCTTGCGGGTCGGCGGCGTCGGCCACCAGTACGCCCGGCCAGGCGAGGACTTCCAGCGGGTTGAGCGGGGCCGGTTGCTGGATCAGTGCGGCAACGCTCTCGGCCGCCTGAATCAGCTGGCTGGCGCGCTCGCGGTCCACCTGCAGCGGCTTGCCGGCACTTTCTTCGGCGAGGCGTAGCGTACATTCCACCTTGCCGCGGGAGAGCCCCTGGCGCAGGGCTTCGCGCACCGGGCCTTCGAGGTCGCGGAAGGCTTCCGGCAGGCGCAGGTGGGGTTCGAGATAGCGGTGATTGACCGAGCGGAGTTCCCAGCTCAGGGTGCCGTGGGGGCCGGCCCGTTCTACGCGGGCGAAGGCGGTCATGCTGTGCACCATGGGGTGTCCTCTGGGTTTGGCGATCAAAGGAGGGGATTGTAGCCCAGGCGGACCGCGCCTCCCAACGCGGCGATGTCCCCCGTGCCGCAGGGCCTCTATAATGGCCGGCAGATTTCTCCCGAACAGGTAAGCCCCAATGAAACGTCCTAGTGGCCGCGCGGCCGAACAGCTGCGTCCGATCCGCATCACCCGTAACTACACCAAGCACGCCGAAGGTTCGGTGCTGGTGGAGTTCGGGGATACCAAGGTGATCTGCACGGCCAGCGTCGAGTCCGGCGTGCCACGCTTCCTCAAGGGACAGGGTCAGGGTTGGCTGACCGCTGAGTACGGCATGCTGCCGCGTGCGACCGGCGAGCGTAACCAGCGTGAAGCCAGCCGCGGCAAGCAGGGCGGTCGTACGCTGGAGATCCAGCGCCTCATCGGCCGCTCGCTGCGCGCCGCTTTGGACATGACCAAGCTGGGTGAGAACACCATCTATCTGGATTGCGATGTGATCCAGGCAGACGGTGGCACTCGCACCGCCTCCATCACCGGCGCCATGGTGGCCCTGGTTGACGCACTGAAGGTGCTGAAGAAGCGTGGCGCGCTGAAAGGCGAGCCACTGAAGCAGATGGTCGCCGCCGTCTCGGTAGGCATACACCAGGGTGAGCCGGTGCTGGACCTGGATTACCTGGAAGACGCGGCCGCCGAAACTGACCTGAACGTGGTCATGACCGATGCCGGTGGTTTCATCGAAGTCCAGGGTACCGCCGAGGGCGCACCCTTCCAGCCGGAAGAACTGACCGCCATGCTCGACCTGGCACGCAAGGGCCTGAACGAGCTGTTCGAACTGCAGCGCGCTGCCCTGGCCGACTGACACGACATCCGCACGAGGAGGCGTAGGAATGGACGAACCTACTCAGTATCAGGAGCCGAACCGGGAAGTGCGGCAATGGGCGATGTTCTGCCATTTTTCCGCCTTCCTCGGTCTGGTGTTCCCCTTCGGCAACCTGTTGGGGCCGCTGATCATCTGGCAGATCAAGAAGGATCTCGACCCCTTCGTCGACGCCCAGGGCAAGGAAGCGTTGAACTTCCAGATCACTGTGGCTCTGGCCGTGGTGCTGTGCTTCCTGCTGATGCTGGTGGTGATCGGCTTCCCGCTGCTTGGCCTGGTGAGCATCGGTGCGCTGGTGCTGACCATCATCGCCGGGATCAAGGCCAACGAAGGTCAGGCGTACCGCTACCCCTTCTGCTGGCGCCTGGTGAAATAGGCCGAATCGCGGACAAGAAAAAGCCGGCTCGAACGCCGGCTTTTTTCTGCCTGGATCACACGCTCAGTAGCCAGTCGTAGTCGACGATCAGCGGCGCATGCTGGGAGAAGCGCGGCTGGCGTGGCAGGCGGGCACTGCGCACGAAGCGGCGCAGGCCAGGCGTGAGCACCTGATAATCGAAGCGCCAGCCGAGGTTGAGCATCTCGGCCTGCTCGCTGTCCGGCCACCAACTGAACTGGTCGCCTTCGCGGCTGACTTCGCGCAGGGCGTCGACATAACCCATGTTGCCGAACACCTCGTCCATCCATGCACGCTCGGGCGCGAGGAAGCCGGGGATCTGCTGGCAGTCGCGCCAGTTCTTCACATCCAGCTTCTGGTGGGCGACGTAGAGCGAGCCGCAGTAAATGTATTCGCGACGCTTGCGGCGCTGCTTGTTGAAGTAATGGGTGAGGTCGTCCATGAACTTGAACTTATGGTTCAGATTCTCGTCCCCGCCTTGCCCGGAAGGCAGCAGCAGGGTGGCGATGCTCACTTTGTCGAAATCAGCCTGCAGATAGCGTCCGTACCGATCGCAGGACTCGAAGCCGAGTCCCCAGATAACCGCCTTGGGTTGCAACCGCGAATAGAGCGCCACGCCACCTTGGGCAGGCACTTCGGCATCGCCGGCGTAGAGGAAATAACCATCCAGTTGGAAGGCAGGGTCGTCCAGGTCGAAGGCGGAGGCACGTGTGTCTTGCAGGCAGATCACGTCGGCATTCTGAGCTTGCAGCCAGCTGAGGAGACCTCGCTCGGCTGCCGCTTGAATACCATTCACGTTCACACTGATGATCCGCATAAATGGCCCCCAAAAACACGTGCGTGTATGATACCCGAGCTCTTTCTTTTTAGCTAAATCCGTGCCGTCCGAGGCTTTTCATGCAGGCGTACCAGCGCGATTTCATTCGCTTTGCCATCGAGCGCGGAGTTCTGCGTTTCGGTGAGTTCACTCTCAAATCCGGGCGTACCAGCCCTTATTTCTTCAATGCCGGCCTGTTCAACAGTGGCCTGGCCCTTGCTCAGCTCGGCCGATTCTATGCGGCTGCCGTGGTGGACAGCGGCATTCCTTTCGATGTGCTGTTCGGTCCGGCCTACAAGGGCATCCCACTGGCGGCGGCGACTGCCGTGTCACTGGCCGAGCATCATCAGATCGACATCCCGTGGTGCTTCAACCGCAAGGAAGCCAAGGACCACGGCGAAGGCGGCACCCTGGTTGGTGCACCGCTTGCCGGTCGCGTGCTGATCATCGATGACGTGATCACCGCCGGCACCGCGATTCGCGAGGTGATGCAGATCATCCAAGCGCAGAATGCCCAGGCGGCGGGTGTTTTGATCGCGCTGAACCGTCAGGAGCGTGGTCAGGGTGAACTCTCAGCTATACAGGAAGTAGAGCGCGACTTCGGCATTCCGGTGGTCAGCATCGTGTCCCTGGAGCAGGTACTGGAATACCTGGCCGGTGACGCGGAGTTGAAGAAGCACCTGCCCGCCGTGGAAGCCTATCGCGCCAACTTCGGTATCTGACCATTCGGGGCCGGGATTCCTCATGCTGATGTTGCCTGCACTCCGCTACAGCCTGGCACTGGTTCTGCTGTTGCCGACGCTGGCCGGCGCGGCCGAGCTGTATCGCTACGTCGACGACAAGGGCGTGACCGTCCTTGATCGCCAGGGCGTGCCGCCGGAATACATTAGCAAGGGTTACGAGGTGCTCAACGAACAGGGCCGGGTCATTCGAGTGATCCCGCCTGCTCCGAGTCGCGAGGAAATGCAGCGCCAGCTGGACGCAAAGGCCCGTGCCAGCTCCGATGCGCAGTTGCTGCGGCTTTACACCAGCGTCGAAGACGTCGACCGCGCCCTGGAACGCAAGCTGGCCGAGCTGGATGGCCTGATCGGCGTCGCCCGCGGCAATCAGCAGGCGCTGCGTACCCAGCAGGCCGACCTGCAAAGCCAGGCTGCGGAGAGCGAGCGGGCCGGGCGTGACGTCCCTTCCCACTTGGTGGAGCAGATCAACAACCTGCGCGACCAGCAGAGGGGGCTGGACAAGGACATCGTCCGCTACGAGCAGAGTCGCGAAGCCGCCATGGCGGCCTATGCAGCCGATCGTGCGCGACTGGCCGAGTTGCTCGGCGGTGTTCGCTAGCCGGCCTCAGTCGGTTGGCGCAGTCCGCTCGAACCCCCGCACTTTTTCCCTCAGCCAGTCCGGCAACCGCAGGCTCTTGCGGTTGTCGGCATCGGCATGCACGTAAACCACTTCGCCCGAGGTCAGTTGCTGCTCTTCGCGCCAGATGCCCAGCTCGAAGGCCATGCTGGCGCCGCCTAGCCGGCTGACCCGCACACCCACTTCCAGTTGTTCGTCGAAGCGCGCGGGCGCCAGGTATTCCAGTAGGGTCTTCACCGCGAAAAAATCTCCGCCATCCTTGAGGAGATCGGCCGGATAGGCCACTTCGAGGGCGCGGAAATACTCGGTGATGGCGACGTCAGCGTAGGTCAGGTAGTTGCCGTTGAAAACGATGCCTTGCGGGTCCACTTCGGCCCAGCGCACGCGCAGGGGGTGGAAGAAGCTGAAGTCTTCGCGGGACAGCTTGGCCATTGCGGCTCCTCAAAAAAGAACAGGCCGGATTGCTCCGGCCTGTCTGGGTGTCGCTCCGCTCAGTGACGCTTGCGGTTGGTGATCAGGGTGCCGACGCCGCTGTCGGTGAAGATCTCCAGCAGCACCGCATGGGGCACGCGACCGTCGATGATGTGCGCAGCGTTCACGCCGCCTTGCACAGCATCCAGGGCGCAGCGGATCTTCGGCAGCATGCCGCCGTAGATGGTGCCGTCGGCGATCAGGTCGTTGACCTGCTCAGTGGACAGGCCAGTGAGCACCTGGCCCTGCTTGTCCATCAGGCCGGCGATGTTGGTCAGCAGCATCAGCTTCTCGGCCTTCAGCGCCTCGGCCACCTTACCGGCCACCAGGTCGGCGTTGATGTTGTAGGACTCGCCATTGGCGCCTACGCCGATCGGCGCGATCACTGGGATGAAATCGCCCTTCACCAGCATGTTCAGCAGGTCGGTGTTGACGCTGGCAACCTCGCCGACGTGGCCGATGTCAATGATTTCCGGCTGGGTCATCTCGGGGGTCTGGCGGGTGACGGTGAGCTTCTTCGCCCGGATCAACTCGGCGTCCTTGCCGGTCAGGCCAATGGCGCTGCCGCCATGGCGGTTGATCAGGTTGACGATGTCCTTGTTCACCTGGCCGCCCAGGACCATCTCCACCACATCCATGGTCTGCGCGTCGGTCACTCGCATGCCATCGACGAAGTGGCTCTCGATGGAGAGGCGCTTGAGCAGGTCACCGATCTGCGGGCCGCCGCCATGCACCACCACCGGGTTGATGCCGACCGCCTTCATCAGCACCACGTCGCGGGCGAAGCTGGCCTTCAGCTCGTCGCTTTCCATGGCGTTGCCGCCGTACTTGACCACCAGGGTCTTGCCGACGAAGCGGCGGATATAGGGCAGTGCTTCGGACAGGACCTGGGCGACGTGGGAAGCAGCGTCAAGGCTGAGGGTCATGCTGGGCTCCAGTGACACGGATCAGAACGGCAGGTTGAGTTCAGGGGCGATGAGGGTGAGCTGGCTGCGGAACACCTGTTTGATGCGCTCCAGTTCCTCCTCGGTGTCGGCCTCGAAGCGCAGCACCAGCACGGGAGTCGTGTTGGAGGCGCGGACCAGGCCCCAGCCCTTCGGATAATCGACACGCACGCCATCGAGGGTGGTGAGGTTCGCTTCGCCCCAATTGGCCTCGCGCTGCAGGCGCTCGATCAGGGGGAACTTGCTCTCGTCGGTGACAGTGATGTTGATCTCCGGAGTGGAGACGTCTTTCGGGAACGCCGAGAACACATGTTCGGCGTTACGCTTGTCCTGGCTGAGGATTTCCAGCAGGCGCGCGGCGCTGTAGATGCCGTCGTCGAAGCCGTACCAGCGCTCCTTGAAGAAGATGTGGCCGCTCATCTCGCCAGCCAGCAGCGCGCCGGTTTCCTTCATCTTTTTCTTGATCAGCGAGTGGCCGGTCTTCCACATCACCGGACGGCCGCCGTAGCCGCTGATGAGGGAGGTCAGGCGACGGGTGCATTTGACGTCGAAGATGATGTCGGCGCCGGGATTGCGGGATACCACATCCTTGGCGAACAGCATCAGCAGGCGGTCGGGGTAGATGATGCTGCCTTCGTTGGTCACCACGCCCACGCGGTCGCCGTCGCCGTCGAAGGCCAGGCCCAGGTCGGCCTTCTCTTCCTTCACCTTGGCGATCAGGTCC
This sequence comes from Pseudomonas sp. OTU5201, assembly GCF_038440135.1. Lineage (NCBI taxonomy): Bacteria > Pseudomonadati > Pseudomonadota > Gammaproteobacteria > Pseudomonadales > Pseudomonadaceae > Pseudomonas > Pseudomonas sp. OTU5201. Next base: position 42,595 of record NZ_JASATC010000003.1, read on the forward strand.
TCCAGGTTCTCGGGCTTGCCCGGGTCCGGATGGTGGTTGGGGAAGGTGCCGTCGACATCGCAATACAGTGGGATCACGGTGCAGCCGAGGGCTTCGATCAGTTGCGGCGCGATCACGCCAGCGACGCCGTTGCCGCAGTCCACCACGACTTTCATGGACTTGGCCATGGCGATGTCATCGCGGATTTCGCGGAAATAACGGTCCAGTACGTCGACCACCTCAATGCTGCCTACACCGCTGGCCAGGTCGTTGTTCTGGATGCGGGTGTGAAGGGCGGTGATCTGTTCGTTGGCCAGGGTTTCGCCGGCGACCATGATCTTGAAGCCGTTGTAGTCCGGCGGGTTGTGGCTGCCGGTGAGCATTACGCCGGATTTGCCGGCCAGTATGTTGGCAGCGTAGTAGAGCACTGGGGTCGGCACCATGCCGACGTCGCTGACCTGGCAGCCGCAGTCCAGCAGGCCCTGGATCAGCGCCTGGACCAGCTCGGGGCCGGACAGGCGGCCGTCGCGGCCGACCGAGACGCAGGGCTCGCCGCGGGCCAGGCTTTCCGAGCCGATGGCGCGACCCACCCAGTAGGCAGTCTCGGTAGTGAGGGTATCGCCGACCACGCCGCGAATGTCATACGCGCGGAAAATACTGGCGGGCAGGGTGGGAGCGATCTGTTCGATGCTGGTCATGGCGGGGGCTTGCTCCAATCCCAGGAGGTCCTGGTCTTCGTCGAGGATGTCGATATCGAGGATGTCGGTATCTTGGAAAAGCGGGTCGGCCAATTCGGCCGGCCGAGGGGGTGCCGGGGCAACAGGGTTGCTGGCGGCTACCTTGGCCAGGCCATTGTCCGGCGCCGGCTCGGGTTTGCGCCTGGGTTGGCGGGCAAGCGCCTGGGCCAGGCTGTCCAGCGCCGGCAGGCGCAGACTGAAGGCTTTGACGCTCTTGCCGTTCGAGAGTTCTTGCAACAGCTGATTGAGCTGCTGCGCGTCGTCCCGCAGCTTGCGCTGCAGGGCGCCCTGGCTGAGCTTCAGGCCGAGCAGCGCGCCGCTCAGGGCGAGCAGGGCGGCCAGGGCCAGCAGCAAGGGGGAGAAGACGGTTTGGGTCAGAGTCGGACCAGGCGTGAAACTGAGTCTCCAGTTCGGGTTGCCACTGTCCAGGTCGATGGGGGCAGCGCCGGCGGCCTGTCCGCGTTGGGCAAGGAGCTGGGCTGGGGCGTTGCTGAACTGCTGGGTCAGCTGCAGCTGGCCGATCTCCGCCGGCAGCGATGGCAAGCTGCGCAGCAGCCGGTCCAGGTCGAACACCATCAGCAGGGTGCCCTGAGGTGGGCTCTGCTCGTTCAGGCGCAGTGGTGCGGCACTATAGACCAGCCAGCGGTCACCGACCTTGAAGGCTTCAGGGCTGGGCGGCTGGCCATTTTCCAGGCGACGCAGCATATCCAGCGCAGCGAAGTTCATCGGCGCGGCGCGCTGGCTGTTCTGCTGAGCCTGACCAGGCAGGTTGAGGTGTGCGTCAATCACGCCGTCGCGATAGCCCAGGCTGCGTTCGGCGGCCATCAACTGACCGGCGTCACCGCTGTTGAGGGCGTCGATCAGGCTCGGATCATGGGCGGCGGCGGCGGTATCGGCCTGCAACTGGACGATCGCCTGGCGCAGGGTGGCGGCCTGGCTACCGCCCCAAGCCTGGCCGAGCTGGTCGATCCGACCCTGCTCGGCGGGGCTGAGGACGCCAAGCCAGAGCAGGGCGCCAGCGGCGGCCACACCCACGAGGGCGGCCAGCGCGCCTGGGAGCAGGTCGTCGGAGCCTTTGCGGTTGGACTTGGCTTCGGTCGACACTCTGGCCGACCCGTTGCTGGTGGCGTCCTTGCTGCTGCGCTTGAAGAGTTTCACTGAACGTCTCCTAGGCGGTTCGTCCTGATGTTGGACTGTCAGTGGTTGCCGGTGTGACCGAAACCACCGGCACCACGCTGGCTTTCGTGGAACTCGTCAACAAGCTCGAAGTGTGCCTGGACCACGGGCACCAGCACCAGTTGGGCAATGCGCTCGCCAATGGCGATGCGGAATGCCGTCTGACCGCGGTTCCAGCAGGACACCATCAGCTCACCTTGGTAGTCGGAGTCGATCAGGCCCACCAGATTTCCCAGTACCACGCCGTGCTTGTGGCCGAGGCCCGAGCGCGGCAGGATCAGCGCGGCGAGGCCCGGGTCGGCGATGTGGATCGAGAGGCCAGTGGGGATAAGGAGGGTCTGGCCGGGCTCGAGGTCGACTTCTTCCTTGAGCATGGCGCGCAGGTCGAGGCCGGCAGAGCCAGGGGTGGCGTATTGCGGAAGCGGAAATTCGCTGCCGATGCGGGGATCGAGGATCTTGGCTTGCAGTGAGTGCATGGAGTCTCAGGCCTGGTTGAGGCGGTCGGCGATGAAGGTGATCAGCTGGCGGGCGATCTTGCCCTTGCTGGTCTGGGCGAAGCTGGTCTGGGCCAGGTCGCGGTTGATGATAGTGATGGCGTTCTCCTCGCTATTGAAGCCGATGGTGGGGTTGGCCACGTCATTGGCGACGATCAGGTCGAGGTTCTTGTCCTTGAGCTTGCGCGAGGCGTACTCGAGCAGGTTCTCGGTCTCGGCGGCGAAGCCCACGCTGAAAGGGCGGTCGGGACGGCCGGCCAGCGTCGCGAGGATATCGGGGTTGCGTACCAGCTGCAGCAGCAGGCCTTCGCCACTGGTCGGGTCTTTTTTCATTTTGTGCTGGGCGACCACTTCCGGACGGTAGTCGGCCACCGCGGCAGCAGCGATCAGCAGGTCGCAGGGCATGGCCGCTTCGCAGGCGGCGAGCATGTCGCGGGCGCTGACCACGTCGATGCGGTTGACCCGGTCCGGCGTGGGCAGGTGTACCGGGCCGGTGATCAGGGTCACCTTGGCGCCGGCTTCCACCGCGGCTTCCGCGAGGGCGAAACCCATCTTTCCGGAACTGTGGTTGGTGATGTAGCGCACCGGGTCGATATTTTCCTGGGTCGGGCCGGCGGTGATCAGCACATGGCGGCCCGTGAGGGCGCGGTGCTCGAAGCAGTCGGCGGCGCGCTGGGCCAGTTCCTCGGCTTCCAGCATGCGGCCGAGGCCGACATCACCGCAGGCCTGGCTGCCGGCAGCTGGGCCGAACAGGCGCAATCCACGCTTGGCGAGGATTTCCAGGTTGGCTTGGGTGGCCGGATCGCGCCACATGGCCTGGTTCATCGCGGGCGCCAGGGCAACGGGTGCATCGGTGGCGAGCACCAGGGTGGTCAGCAGGTCATCCGCGACCCCTTGCGCCAGGCGTGCCATCAGGTCGGCCGTGGCCGGCGCGATCAGCACCAGGTCGGCCCAACGAGCGAGCTCGATGTGGCCCATGGCGGCTTCGGCAGCGGAGTCGAGCAGTTCGAGGTGGACGGGGTGCCCGGAGAGCGCCTGGAGGGTCAGGGGGGTAATGAACTCCCGGCCGCCCTGGGTCATCACCACGCGGACTTCGGCACCCTGGTCGCGCAGGCGGCGAACCAGTTCAGCGCTCTTGTAGGCGGCAATGCCGCCGCCCACGCCCAGAAGGATGCGTTTCCGATAGAGCCGCTGCATAGGCCTGCCTTTATGAGGTTGAAGATGTGCTGCAGCGAAGGCGCCTCCCCAGGCCGATCGCCGCGCAAAAAGGTGGGTTAAGATAGCACAGCGACCGCACTGGAACAGCGGCGCGGCTCAACCATGGAGGTGTCATGAGCATCCGCAATTGGCCCGCGGCGGAGCGTCCGCGGGAGAAGCTTCTTGAACTGGGTGCGGCGTCCCTGAGCGACGCCGAGCTCCTTGCCATTTTCCTGCGCACCGGCGTAGCCGGTCGCAGTGCCGTCGATCTCGCCCGCCACCTGCTTAACGACTTTGGCAGCCTGCGCGCATTGCTCGAGGCCGAGTTGCATGACTTCAGCCAGCACCTCGGTTTGGGGCCAGCCAAGTTCGCCCAGTTGCAGGCGGTGCTGGAAATGGCCCGACGTCATCTCGCTGAGGAGTTGCGTCGCGACTCCGCGCTGGAGAATCCGCAGGCAGTGCGTGATTTTCTCAAGGCGCAATTGCGCCATTCCGCCCACGAGCAATTCGCCTGCCTGTTCCTCGACGCCAAGCACCGGGTACTGTCCTTCGAGGTGCTGTTCCACGGCACTATCGACGGCGCCAGCGTCTACCCGCGTCAAGTGGTCAAGCGTGCCCTGGCGCACAATGCAGCGGCGCTCATTCTCAGCCATAACCATCCTTCGGGCGTCGCAGAGCCCAGCGAAGCCGATCGCCAGCTGACCCTGCGCCTCAAGGAGGCGCTGGCGCTGATCGACGTGCGCGTGCTCGATCACTTCATCGTCGGTGATGGTGAGCCCCTGTCGATGGCGGAGCGAGGCTGGATCTAGTCCAGTTTCACCTTGGCGAAGTCCTGCCGGCCGAAGGGGTTGACCTGGTAACCCTCGACATTGGTGCGGGTCAGGGTGAAGGCAGTGGGATGGGCGAGCGGCAGCCAGAGGGCCTGTTCGCGAATGATCTGCTGGGCCTTTTCGTAGAGGGTGGTGCGTTCAGCCGGGTCGGCATGGGTCTTGCCGTCTGCGATCAGCTTGTCGAGTTCGGCGTTGCAGTAGCGCGCGAAGTTGAGCCCGGACTGCACTGACGCGCAGGCAAACTGCGGGGTAAGGAAGTTGTCCGGATCGCCGTTGTCGCCCGCCCAACCCATGAATAGCAGGTCATGTTCGCCTGCTTTCGCGCGCCGGATAAGTTCGCCCCACTCGATTACGCGGATTTCCGCCTGAATGCCGACCTTGGCGAGGTCAGCCTGCAGCAATTGGGCGCCCAGGCTGGGGTTGGGGTTGAGCAGGCTGCCGGAAGGGCGGGTCCAGATGGTGGTCTTGAATCCGTCTTTGAGCCCGGCTTCAGCAAGCAGCGCTTTGGCCTTCTCGGGGTCATGGGGGTAGGCCGGCAGCTGTCCGGCGTAGCTCCAGGTGTTCGGCGGGTAGGGGCCGTCGGCGGCCGTGGCGCTGCCTTCGAAAACCGCCTTGAGGTAGCTGGCCTTATCAAAGGCGAGGTTGATCGCCTGGCGCACCTGGAATTTGTCCAGCGGAGGGTGCTGACTATTGATGCCGACAAAGGCAGTCATGAAGGCCGGTACCTGGATAACCTTGATGCTCTTGTCGCTGGCGGCGGATCGCACATCCAGGGGTTTGGGTGACAGGGCGATCTGGCATTCGCCGCGGCGCAGCTTCTGCAAGCGCACGTTGGCGTCGGGGGTGATGGCGAAGACCAGGCCGTCGACCCCGGGCTTGCCGTCGAAGTAGTCCGGGTTGGCGGCATAACGCACCGCGGCGTCCTTCTGGAAGCGACGGAAGACGAAGGGGCCGGTGCCTATGGGCTGGGCGTTGAGCTTCTCGGGCGTGCCCGCTTTCATCAGTTGGTCGGCGTACTCTGCGGAATAGATGGAGGCGAACCCCATGCTGAGGGTGGCGAGGAACGTGGCGTCCGGTTTGTTCAGCGTGAAGCGCACCTGCAGGTCGTCGATTTTTTCGATGTGCTTGATCAGGTTCGGGAGCTGCATGGACTGGGCGTGGGGAAAGCCGCTCTGGGCTACTTTGTGCCAAGGGTTGGCCGGATCCAGCATGCGCTGGAAGCTGAACACCACGTCATTGGCATTCAGTGGGCGACTCGGCTTGAAGTAGTCGGTCGAATGGAAACTCACGTCGGGGCGCAGTTGGAAGGTGTAGGTCAATCCGTCGGCGGCAACCTCCCACTTCTCGGCCAGCCCCGGTATCAATTTGCCGTTCTGCGCGTCGAATTCCACCAGGCGATTCATCAGTACGTCGGCTGAGGCATTGGTGGTTGTCAGGGAGTTGTACTGCACGACGTCGAAGCCCTCGGGGCTGGCCTCGGTGCAGACGCTGAGTGTCGCGGCCTGGGCGAGCAGCGGGGCGAACAGAAGCGGGAGGGCGGCAAGACGCATGGCGGCTCCTTTGCGATGGCTGGTAAGCCCGTGGCGGGCCAAAGGCCTTACCCTAGACCAAGGCCGGTCGGCGAACAATGCGTAGTGGGCGACGAGCGGTCGCTTAGGTTGGCGGCCCTGATGTGGCGGCGTAAGCGCGGTTTCTGGCGTGGCCTGCCTGTGGGTAAAACGCTACGGCCCTTGCTGCACTAGGGTCTTTCTGATATAAAGCAGCGCTCTTTTCTGGGGGCCCGGTCTTTCGCAGTCTATGTGCGGCCGGTAAGACCCTGACGAGACGGGCGCTTCAGCGCCCATTAAAGTGAGAGTTCAAGCGGCCAACCCATGCCGGGTTGGGCATGTGGTTTAGAGGGCTGAGGCATGTCGAGAGTCTGTCAAGTGACCGGTAAGGGTCCGGTTACCGGGAACAACATTTCCCACGCTAACAACAAAACCCGTCGTCGTTTCCTGCCGAACCTGCAGCATCACCGCTTCTGGGTCGAGTCCGAGAAGCGCTTCGTGCGTCTGCGCGTTTCCGCCAAGGGCATGCGTGTTATCGACAAGCGCGGTATCGATGCCGTGCTGAGCGAGCTGCGTGCTCGCGGCGAAAAGGTTTAAGGAGCTAATCATGCGTGAACTGATCCGTTTGGTGTCCAGTGCCGGTACCGGCCACTTCTACACCACCGACAAGAACAAGCGCACCACTCCCGACAAGATCGAAATCAAGAAATTCGATCCGGTTGTGCGTAAGCACGTGATGTACAAGGAAGCCAAGATCAAGTAATTGATCCGGCCCTTGTCGAAAAAGCCCGCCCTGTGCGGGCTTTTTCATGCCTGCGATTTGCTGCCGGCTATGGGGCCGGGCTACAGACTTGGCTTGCCGATTCGTTGTGGGGGCGAATTCATTCGCTAAGGGCGGTGAAACCGATCCATTGAGGGCCAGAGGGCAGACCGGCGGCCTGCTCAACGATTGAAGTCGCCCCCACAGAAAAGACAGCCCTCCGCTCTTGTCCATAAAAAAGCCCGCCAATGGCGGGCTAAAGGGTGACAAGCATAAAGGGTGAACAAGGCTTAGCGAGTGGCCTGTTCGAAGATTACGTAGACCTTGCGGCAAGGCTCCAGCACTTCCCAGGTACCAGAAAAGCCGGCCGGGATGACGAAACGGTCGCCAACGCGCACGGTCTTGGCGTTGCCGTCAGCATCGCGAATCACCGATACGCCCTGGAGAATCTCGCAGTACTCGTGCTCGGTGTAGCTCACTGTCCAGTGGCCCACCGCGCCTTCCCATATGCCCACATTGAACTGGCCGCAGGGGCTGCCGTAGTGATTGCGTACACTCTGCTCGGGGTCGCCCTTGAGGATCTTCTCGGGTGCCGGGCGGTAATGCTCCGGTGCGGTAGTGGCCTGGGCGAAGTCGACGATCTGCTGGATATTCATTGTGCGCTCCCTGTTCAGACGGCCTTGCGGATGGAGTCGGCGAGCTTGCCGACGAGAATGTCGATCTGTTCCTTTTCGACGACCAGCGGTGGCGACATGGCGATGGTGTCGCCAGTGACGCGCACCATCACGCCGTCCTGGAAGCATTGCTCGAAAATCTGGAAGCCACGTTTGCCGATGCCTTCGGTACTTGGTGCCAGTTGCACGCCACCGACCAGGCCCGCGGCGCGGATGTCGATCACGTTGGGCAGGTCTTTCAGGCTGAGCAGGGCATCCTGCCAATAGCTTTCCAGCTCGATGGCGCGCTCGAACAGACGCTCGCCCTGGTAGATATCCAGAGTCGCCAGAGCGGCGGCGCAGGCTACCGGGTGGCCGGAATAGGTATAGCCGTGGAAGAACTCGATGGCGCTTTCCGGTCCCTGCATGAAGGCCTGGTAAATCTCCTCGGCGACGAACACCGCGCCCATGGGGATGGCGCCGTTGGTCAGCCCCTTGGCGCAGGTGATGATGTCCGGGGTGACGCCCCAGCGCTGGGCGGCGAAGGCCTCGCCAATGCGGCCGAAGCCGGTGATCACTTCATCGAAGATCAGCAGGATGCCGTGCTTGCGAGTGATCTCGCGCAGGCGTTGCAAGTAGCCCACCGGCGGCAGGATCACACCAGCCGAGCCGGACATGGGCTCGACGATTACGGCGGCGATGTTCTCGGCGCCATGCAGCGTGACCAGGCGCTCGAGCTCATCGGCTTTCTCGATGCCGAATTCCGGCAGGCCGCGGCTGAAGGCGTTGCGCTGGATATCCAGGGTATGCGGCAGGTGGTCGACGTTCGGCAGCAGAGCGGGGAAGGCCTTGCGGTTGTTGACCATTCCACCGACGGAAATGCCGCCAAAGCCGACGCCGTGATAGCCCAGTTCGCGTCCGATCAGGCGGGTCCGGGTGCCCTGGCCGATGGCGCGCTGGTAGGCGAGAGCGATTTTCAGGGCGGTGTCCGCCGACTCCGAACCGGAGTTGGTGAAGAAGACCTTGTTCAGGCCCTTGGGCGCGACCTCGGCCAGACGCTCGGCCAGCTCGAACGGCAGCGGGTGGCCCATCTGGAAGGTGGGGGCGAAGTCGAGCTTGGCGATCTGCCGGCTCACCGCTTCGGTGATCTCGCGGCGGCCGTGACCGGCGTTGCAGCACCAGAGGCCGGCGGTGCCGTCGAGGATCTGGCGTCCGTCGGAGCTGGTGAAGTACATCCCCTCGGCGCTTTCCAGCAGGCGTGGATTGGCCTTGAACTGGCGGTTGGCGGTGAAGGGCATCCAGAAATCGTCCAGACTGTTGGATATTCTGTTCGGTTGCGGCGCAAAGGCGTTTGTCATTCGTGACCACCAGAATAGGCAAGGTGCGGTGTTGTAGTGATTTTGCCGAAGTCTATGTTTAATATAACGAACATGACAAGGGCGTTTGGTGGGCCTCTGTAAAATATATTGAAAAGGCTGGCCCGGCTGGTTTAGGGTTGCGAGGATGGCCATTAGTAGGTTGGCCTTGCAGAATTTTTGACAGTGCATGCCTGAGCTGGCGGCACTCTTCTAATAAGAGGAAAGCTCCAATGACCACCCTGACCCGTGCAGACTGGGAACAACGCGCCAAGTCCGTGCAGATCGAGACCCGCGCTTTCATTCATGGCGAGTACACCAACGCCGTTTCCGGCGAGACCTTCGATTGCATCAGCCCGGTCGATGGCCGTCTGCTGGGCAAGGTCGCCAGCTGTGACCTGGCCGATGCCGAGCTGGCGGTGAAGGATGCCCGTGCCGTGTTCGAGTCCGGCGTGTGGTCGCGCCTGGCGCCGGTCAAGCGCAAGGAAGTGATGATCCGCTTCGCTGACCTGATCGACGCCCACGCCGAAGAGCTGGCCCTGCTGGAAACCCTTGACATGGGCAAGCCGATCAGCGACTCGCTGAGCGTCGACGTCCCGTCCGCATCCCGCGCCATTCGCTGGAGCGGTGAAGCCATCGACAAGATCTACGACGAAGTCGCCGCCACTCCGCACAACGAACTGGGTTTGGTGACCCGCGAGCCGGTGGGCGTTGTCGCCGCTATCGTGCCGTGGAACTTCCCCCTGCTGATGACTTGCTGGAAGCTCGGTCCGGCCCTGTCCACCGGTAACTCGCTGGTACTCAAACCGTCCGAGAAGTCGCCGCTGACCGCCATCCGCCTGGCCCAACTGGCCATCGAAGCCGGCATCCCTGCTGGCGTGTTGAACGTCCTGCCGGGCTTCGGTCACACCGTGGGCAAGGCCCTGGCCCTGCACATGGACGTCGACACTCTGGTGTTCACCGGTTCCACCAAGATCGCCAAGCAGCTGATGATCTACGCTGGCGAATCCAACATGAAGCGCGTCTGGCTGGAAGCCGGCGGCAAGAGCCCGAACATCGTCTTCGCCGACGCTCCTGACCTGCAGGCTGCCGCTGAGGCTGCTGCCGGCGCCATCGCTTTCAACCAGGGCGAAGTCTGCACCGCCGGCTCGCGCCTGCTGGTGGAGCGTTCCATCAAGGACAAGTTCGTGCCCATGGTGGTCGAGGCGATCAAGGCCTGGAAACCGGGCAACCCGCTGGACCCGGCGACCAACGTTGGTGCCCTGGTGGATACCACCCAGATGAACAACGTACTGTCCTATATCCAGGCTGGTCATGACGACGGCGCCAAGCTGGTGGCCGGTGGCAAGCGTGTGCTGGAAGAAACCGGCGGCACCTATGTCGAGCCGACCATCTTTGACGGCGTAAGCAACGCCATGCGCATCGCCAAGGAGGAGATCTTTGGCCCGGTGCTCTCGGTCATCGCCTTTGACAGCGAAGCAGAAGCCATCGCCATCGCCAACGACACCATCTACGGCCTGGCCGCAGCGGTGTGGACCAACAACCTGTCTCGCGCCCACCTGGTCGGCAAGGCCCTGCGTGCCGGCAGCGTCTGGATCAACCAGTACGACGGCGGCGACATGACCGCGCCCTTCGGCGGCTTCAAGCAGTCCGGCAACGGCCGCGACAAATCGCTGCATGCGTTCGACAAGTACACCGAGCTGAAGTCCACCTGGATCAAGCTCTGAGTCCCAACTGAGGTCCGCCCCCGTCATCGGGGGCCGGCTCTACGAGCCACGCCTGCGGCCGGGTTTCCAGCGATGGAGCCCGGCCGTTTTTGCTTTGCCCAACACGGAAAGGGAGGACATCGGCAATGCGTTGGGGAACCTATTTCGCCGTTTGCGGCGCGGTCATCAGCATCGGCCTCGCCCTGGGCGTGACCATGCCGCTGGTGTCGCTAAGGCTGGAGAGCTGGGGCTACGACAGCTTTGCCATCGGCGTGATGGCGGCAACCCCGGCCGTGGGTGTGTTGCTCGGCGCAGCGATTGCCGGGCGCCTGGCTGCACGCTTCGGCACGACCACTCTGATGCAGCTTTGTCTATTAGTAGGTGCGTTGTCGGTGGCCTTGCTGGCGCTGGTGCAGGACTACCCGGTCTGGCTGGTGCTGCGCCTGCTGATCGGCGTCGCCCTGACGGTGGTGTTCATTCTTGGCGAAAGCTGGATCAACCAGTTGGCGGTGGAGGAGTGGCGTGGCCGCCTGGTGGCGCTCTACGGCACCGGCTATGCCCTCAGCCAGCTGTCCGGCCCACTGCTGCTGACGGCCCTTGGCACCGGCAACGATCTCGGCTTCTGGACCGGCACTGGCCTGTTGATCGGAGGCTCTCTGCTGTTGCTCGGCCGCACCGGGGCGCCCACTGTCGACGCCCATAGCGTTTCGGGGCGCGGCCTCTGGTCCTTCTGTATGCGCTTGCCGACCATCGCCTGGGCGGTCGTGCTGTTCGCCGCCTTTGAAGCGATGATGCTGACCTTGTTGCCGATCTACGGCTTGCGCCAAGGGTTCACCCAGGAAGTGGCCTTGTTGATGGCCAGCGTAGTGGTGGTCGGTGATGCCGCTTTGCAGCTCCCCATCGGCTGGCTGGCAGACCGGATGTCCCGTCTCAGCCTGTTCCGCGTTTGCGGCGTCACGCTGCTGGCGAGCAGTTTGGCCATTCCGCTATTGCTGCATACGCCGCTGATCTGGCCGGTCTGGGTGCTGTTCGGGGCCAGTGCGGGCGGACTCTTTACCTTGGCGCTAATTCTGATCGGCGAGCGCTATCGCGACGACGAACTGGTCCGGGCCAACGCCCATATCGCCCAGCTGTGGGGGATCGGCTGCCTGATCGGACCGCTGGTGACCGGTGCGGCTAGCCAGTGGATCAGTGGCCACGCGCTGCCATTGATGATGGCCCTGGGTGCAGCCGGATTCGTCTGGCTGGCCTGGACGCGGGAATTGTTCGGGGACGATGCCGAGGCCGTTCCCGACTGAAATCCGTGTCCAGGTAATTGGATGGGGTGGAGCGAAGCGAAACCCATCGCGGCGGAACGGCCAATTGATGGGGTTCGCAGGCTCAACCCGTCCTAGGGATCTCGCTCCCGGAGGGTGGGGATCAGACGACTCCCACCGCTTCCTTCATCCGGTACCAGAGCATGCCGAGTGCCAGCAGCGGCGAGCGCAAGTGGCGGCCGCCGGGGAAGGTGATGTGCGGGACTTTGGAGAAGATGTCGAAGCCGCTGCTTTGCTCACCGCAGATGGCCTCGGCCAGCAATTGGCCCGCCAGGTGGGTGGCGTTTACGCCGTGGCCGGAGTAGGCCTGGGCGAAATAGACGTTGGGCTGATCCGGCAGTTTGCCGATTTGCGGCAGGCGGTTGGCGCCGATGCCGATCATGCCGCCCCACTGGTAATCGATGCGCACGTTTTCCAGCTTCGGGAAGACCTTGATCATCTTCGGCCGCATGTAGGCACCGATGTCCGCCGGGTCACGCCCAGAGTAGTGGCAGGCGCCGCCGAACAGCAGGCGGTTGTCGGCGGAGAGACGGTAGTAGTCCAGGGCCACGCGCTGGTCGCAGACCGCCATGTTCTGCGGCAGCAGCTCGTGGGCAAGGTCTGCAGGCAACGGTTCGGTGGCGACCACGTAGCTGCCTGCCGGGAGCACCTTGCCGCCGAGGGTGGCGTTCAGGTCGTTCATATAGGCGTTGCAGCCCAGCACCAGGGTCTTGGCGCGGACCTGCCCTCGGGCGGTATGCACCTTTACCTCGGGACCGTAGTCGATGCGGGTAACGGCGGAATGCTCGAACAGGCGTACGCCAAGGGACTGGGCTGCGGCGGCTTCGCCCAAGGCGAGGTTGAGCGGGTGCAGGTGGCCTGAACCCATGTCGATCAGGCCGCCAACGTACCGGTCAGAGCCCACCACGCTGTGCATTTCATGGGGCTGTACCAGGCGCAATTCATGGCGGTATCCGAGGCCTTTCAGTTCTTCCATGTCTTCGGCGAATCCGGCCAGGTCGCGCGGCTTGTTGGCCAGGTCGCAATAGCCCCAGGTCAGGTCGCAATCGATGGAAAACTCCTCGACACGGCGGCGGACGATCTCCACCGCTTCCAGGCCCATGAGCTTGAGCGAACGCACGCCCTCGGCGCCGATCACCGACTCGAACTGCTCGACACCATGTCCGACGCCACGAATCAATTGCCCGCCATTGCGCCCGCTGGCGCCCCAGCCAATCTGCCGGGCTTCCAGCAGCACTACGGAACGACCGCGCTTGGCCAGTTCGATCGCCGTGTTCAGCCCCGAGAAACCGCCACCGACAATGCACACGTCGGCCACCTCCTCTCCCACCAGGGGCGGGTACTCGATACGCCGATTGGCGGTCGCTGTGTAATAAGAAGGAGCGTGCTGTTCGGTATGCACCGGGATGCGAACGCGGGCGTTCATGTGCGAAATCCTGATTTTGTTGTTTGGAAAATTTTACGCCCAGGCAGAATAAGGCGAACCCCCTGGCGCTGCCAAGGGATTTGCCGGTGGAAATGGAACAGCGGTTCCGAATCAGTCTGGAATCGGCAGGTTCAATGATTCCTTCACTTCTTCCATGACGATGTAGGACTTGGATTCGCGCACGTGGGGCAGTTTCAGCAGGATGTCGCCGAGCAGCTTGCGATAAGAGGCCATCTCGTTGATCCGCGCCTTCACCAGGTAGTCGAAATCGCCCGATACCAGGTGGCACTCCAGTACGTGGGGCAGTTTGAGCACCGCACGGCGGAAGTCTTCGAAGGTGTCGCCGGACTTGTAGTCCAGGCTGATCTCGACAAACACCAGCAGGCTAGCCTTCAGATGCTGGGGGTTCAGTCGTGCGTTGTAGCCGAGGATGATGCCCTCGCGCTCCAGGCGGCGGACGCGCTCGGTGCAGGGGGTGGTGGAAAGCCCCACGCGCTCGCCCAGCTCGGTGAAGGAGATCCGGCCGTCTTCCTGCAGGATTCGTAAAATATTCCGGTCTATCTTGTCCAGTTCACGACGGGATTGATGCTGCGTGCGCATGGTGGATGCCCCTCCGTTGGGGCGCATTCTGCCGAGAATTATCGCCAAATATAGCTGGCTATATAGTGAATATCACTGGTGTTGTCTCCCTATACTTCGCGCCAACGACGCTCAAAATAACAAACGCAGCGGATTCCCCGTTGCGAGTGGAGACAGACATGCGAGTGATGGTCCTTGGCAGTGGTGTGATTGGTACGACTAGCGCCTATTACCTGGCCCAAGCAGGGTTCGAGGTGGTCGTAGTCGACCGCCAGAATGCCGTGGCCATGGAAACCAGCTTCGCCAACGCTGGCCAGGTTTCTCCCGGTTATGCATCGCCCTGGGCGGCGCCCGGCGTGCCGCTGAAAGCCGTCAAATGGATGCTGCAGCAGCACGCGCCGCTGGCCATTCGCACCACCAGCGACATCGACCAGTACCTGTGGATGACGCAGATGCTGCGCAACTGTACCGCCTCCCGTTATGCCGTGAACAAGGAGCGCATGGTGCGTCTTTCCGAGTACAGCCGCGACTGCCTCGACGAGCTCCGCGCTGAAACCGGCATCAGCTATGAAGGCCGCGCCCTCGGTACAACCCAGTTGTTCCGCACCCAGGCCCAGGTAGACGCCGCGGCCAAGGACATCGCCGTCCTCGAGCGTTCCGGCGTGCCTTACGAGTTGCTCGACCGCGATGGCATCGCCCGCGTCGAGCCGGCCCTGTCCAAGGTCAAGCACAAGCTGGCCGGCGCCCTGCGCCTGCCCAACGACCAGACCGGCGACTGCCAGATGTTCACCACCCGCCTCGCCGAGATGGCGGAGAAGCTGGGCGTGGAATTCCGCTTCGGTCAGAACATCGAGCGCCTGGACTTCGCCGGCGACCGCATCAACGGCGTGTGGATCGACGGCAAGCTGGAAACCGCAGACCGCTACGTGCTCGCCCTCGGCAGCTATACCCCGCAAATGCTCAAGCCGCTCGGCATCAAGGCGCCGGTCTATCCGCTCAAGGGGTATTCGTTGACCGTGCCGATCACCAATCCGGCCATGGCTCCGACCTCGACCATTCTCGACGAGACCTACAAAGTCGCCATCACTCGCTTCGACAACCGCATCCGCGTGGGCGGCATGGCCGAGATCACCGGCTTCAATCTGGACCTGAATCCGGCTCGTCGCGACACCCTGGAAATGATCACCGCCGACCTCTACCCGGAAGGTGGCGACCTGAACCAGGCCAGTTTCTGGACCGGTCTGCGCCCGGCGACTCCGGATGGTACCCCGATCGTGGGCGCCACTCCGTTCCGCAACCTGTTCCTCAACACCGGACACGGTACCCTTGGCTGGACCATGGCCTGCGGCTCCGGCCGGCTGCTGGCGGACCTGATGGCTCGCAAGCGTCCGGACATCAGCGCCGACGGCCTGGACATCTTCCGCTACGGCAATTCCAAGGAGACCCCGAACAATGTCAATCCAGCGCCTGCGCACTGAAACCCGCTACAGCGAAATCGTCATCCACAACGGCACGGTCTACCTCGCCGGCCAACTGGATGAGAAGCACAGTGCGGGCATCGGCCAGCAGACTCGCGAAACCCTGGCCGCTATCGACGCGATGCTGGCCGAAGCCGGTACCGACAAGAGCAACATCCTGTCGGTGACCATCTACCTGAAGGACATGGAGGCGGACTACGCCGCGATGAACGCGGTGTGGGATGCCTGGGTGCCGAAGGGTGCTGCCCCGGCCCGTGCCTGCGTCGAAGCGAAGATGTACTCGCCCGACGTGCTGGTGGAAATGACGGTCGTCGCCGCGCTTCCTTAGGTTTCTTGCTCAGCCCGGCGTTCGCGCCGGGTTTTTTCCACCCGATCAATTGGAAGAAGTCCTCGCCATGCGTCCCGCCCGTGCCCTGATCGACCTCGAAGCCCTTTGCCACAACTACCGCCTCGCCCGCGAAGTCAGCGGCGCCAAGGCGCTCGCCGTGGTCAAGGCCGACGCTTATGGGCATGGTGCGGTGCGCTGCGCCCAGGCTCTGGAATCCGAGGCCAATGGCTTTGCCGTGGCCTGCATCGAAGAGGCGCTGCAACTGCGCACGTCCGGCATCCGCAAGCCGATCCTGCTGCTGGAAGGCTTCTTCGAGGCTGATGAACTGGAGCTGATTCAGGAGCACGACTTCTGGACAGTGGTGCATTCCAACTGGCAGTTGGAGGCCATCGAGCGCGCTGCAGTGCGCAAGCCGCTGACCGTCTGGCTCAAGCTGGATTCGGGTATGCACCGCGTCGGCCTGCACCCTGCCGAGTACCGCGATGCCTGGCAGCGTCTTTCCACCAGCGGAAAGGTCGAGAAGATCGTGCTGATGAGCCACTTCGCCCGCGCGGATGAACTGGACTGCCCCAGCAGCATCGAGCAGGTTGCCGTCTTCGAACAGGCTCGTGCCGGCCTCGAAGCGGAGGTCAGCCTGCGCAACTCGCCCGCCGTCCTTGGCTGGCCGCAGGTACCGAGTGATTGGGTGCGTCCCGGCATCATGCTCTACGGCGCCACCCCCTTCGAGCAGCCGCATTCGCTGGCAGATAGCCTGAAGCCGGTGATGACCCTCGAATCGAAGATCATCAGCGTGCGCGAGCTGCCCGCCAGCCAGCCGGTTGGCTACGGTGCGAGGTTCGTCACCGAGCGCCCGACCCGTGTCGGCGTGGTCGCCATGGGATACGCCGACGGCTATCCGCGCCACGCGCCCACCGGCACTCCGGTGAGCATCGACGGCCAGCCGAGCCGACTGATCGGCCGGGTGTCCATGGACATGCTCACCGTCGACCTCACCGACCTGCCCAATGCCGGCCTTGGCAGCCGCGTCGAACTCTGGGGCAACGACGTTCTGGCCAGCGATGTGGCTGCCCATGCCGGAACGATTCCCTATCAGATCTTCTGCAATCTGCGCCGGGTGCCGCTCGTCTATAGCTGATCACTGGCGTAGATGGCGAGTGATCAGGAAAACGATCATTTCGCCGACGTTGTTTACTAGCTCATTGCTTTTACTGAGATTTTTCTTGGGACGGGGAAAGTTCGCGCAGTATTGACGGCCCGCGTGTTGTAAATACTGAACGCTGTTGCCATGATACGGCGACCGTGACTACCCCTGATCCCCAAGGAGGATCCCGCCATTGGACGTCGGTGTACGACTGCAAGCCATCCGTAAGCTGAAAGGCCTGTCCCAGCGTGAGCTTGCCAAGCGCGCGGGTGTCACCAACAGCACCATTTCCATGATCGAGAAAAACAGTGTCAGCCCCTCCATCAGTTCGCTGAAGAAGGTGCTGGGGGGGATTCCCATGTCGCTGGTGGAGTTCTTCTCCCTCGATCTTGAGCAGGAAAACCAAGTCCAGGTGGTTTATCGGGCTTCCGAACTCACCGATATCTGCAGCGGCGCCATCACCATGAAGCTGGTGGGCAAGGCCCATCCCAGCCGCGCCCTGGCTTTTCTCGACGAGACCTACCCGCCGGGGACTGATACCGGTGACGAGATGTACGCCCATGAAGGTGAAGAGGCCGGCATGCTGGTGGAAGGCCGTCTGGAACTGACCATCGGCAGCGAGGTGTACATCCTTGAGCCGGGCGACAGCTACTATTTTGAAAGCAGCAAACCGCACCGCTTCCGCAATCCGTTCGATGCTCCGGCACGCCTGATCAGCGCGACCACGCCGGCGAACTTCTGAATTCCATAACCGCCACGCCCATGTCCCTGCGACAAGTTGGGTTGTTTCAGCGTGGCGGACTAACCGTATATACTTGCGCCCGCTCGCGAAACCGTGGCCGCGGGCGAAACTAGCCACGATGAGGGTGTAAGGGTGAACCTAATCAAGAAGATGCTGGCGGCCCACGCTGCCGTATTGGCCCTGTGGGCTGTTAGCGCCCAGGCCGCGACCGACGACGCCGTTGCCGAGCGCATCAAGCCGGTAGGCGAGGTCTGCGTACAGGGTCAGGAATGCAAGGGCGTTGGCGCCGTGGCAGCCGCTGCTGGCGGCGGTGCACGTACGCCGGACGACATCATCGCCAAGTACTGTGGCGCTTGCCACACCGCTGGTGTGCTGGGCGCGCCGAAGATCGGCGATACCGCTGCCTGGAAAGAGCGTGCTGACCACCAGGGCGGCCTCGACGGCATCCTGGCCAAGGCCATCTCCGGTATCAACAGCATGCCGCCAAAGGGCACCTGTGCTGATTGCACCGATGATGAGCTGAAAGGCGCCATCAAGAAGATGTCCGGCCTGTAACTTCGCCGCCATCGATGAATGAAAAAGCCGCCCAAGGGCGGCTTTTTCATGCCTGTTCGCTGCGACCTGTTGTCGCAGCCAGTTTTAGTCAAGGAAGGTGACCTGGCCGTCGTTGAGCGAGGCCACCCGTGCCAGCGCCTCGACCCGGTAGCCCTCGCTTTCCAGCAGGCCACGGCCTTCCTGGAAGGATTTCTCGATGACGATGCCCAGCCCTGCGACGCTGGCGCCGGCCTGGCCGATCAGATCCAACAGGGCCTTGGCGGCATGGCCGTTGGCGAGAAAGTCATCAATCACCAATACGTGGTCGGCGGCGGTCAGGTGCTTGGCCGAGATGGCGATGGTGCTTTCGCTCTGCTTGGTGAAGGAGAACACCTTGGAAATGTAGAGGTTGTCCTTCAGGGTCAGCGACTGGTACTTGCGAGCGAAGATCACCGGCACGCCCAGTTCCAGGCCGGCCATCACGGCTGGCGCGATGCCGGAGGCTTCGATGGTGACGATCTTGGTGATGCCCTGGCCGCGGAAGCGTTCGGCGAACTCATGGCCCACCTGCTGCATCAGGCGCGGATCGATCTGGTGATTGAGGAAGGCGTCGACCTTCAGTACCTGGTCGGACAGTACGATGCCTTCTTCGCGAATCTTCTGTTTCAGCGCTTCCACGCCATTTCCCTCATGTATGGCCCGGTCTTCGCCGGGGTGCTTTAATTACGGCTTCTTCAGCATGGCACGAATGTCGGCCAGGGCGGTGTTGCCGCGCGCGGCCTTCACCTCCACGGGCGCATCGTCCATGCCTTCCCATTCCAGGTCTTCCTGAGGCAGTTCCTCGAGGAAGCGGCTGGGTGAGCAATCGATGATCTCGCCGTATTGCTTGCGTTTGGCGGCGAAGGTCATGGCCAGATTCTGCCGCGCGCGGGTGATGCCCACGTAGGCCAGGCGGCGTTCTTCCTCGATGGTGTCGGCTTCGATGCTGGAGCGGTGGGGGAGGATGTCTTCTTCCACGCCCATGATGAAGACGTAGGGGAACTCCAGGCCCTTGGAGGCGTGCAGGGTCATCATCTGCACGCCGTCGGCACCTTCCTCTTCCTCCTGCTGGCGTTCGAGCATGTCGCGCAGCACCAGCTTGGCAATGGCTTCCTCGATGGTCATGCCGCCTTCTTCATCGCGCTCCAGGGTGTTCTTCAGGGCGTCGACGAGGAACCAGACGTTGCCCATGCGAAAGTCAGCGACCTTGTCGCTGGACGCGTTCTGGCGGATCCAGTTCTCGTAGTCGATATCCATCACCATGCTGCGCAGGGCGGCGATGGGATCGTTCTGCGCGCACTGCTGGCGCACCCCGTCGATGAAGCGCTTGAATCGCTGCAGGCGGTCGGTGAAGCGGCTGTCCAGGTGT
Source organism: Pseudomonas sp. OTU5201 (assembly GCF_038440135.1). NCBI lineage: Bacteria > Pseudomonadati > Pseudomonadota > Gammaproteobacteria > Pseudomonadales > Pseudomonadaceae > Pseudomonas > Pseudomonas sp. OTU5201. Next base: position 61,981 of record NZ_JASATC010000003.1, read on the forward strand.
TCGGTCAGGCCCATTTCGTCGCTTGCGGCGAACATCGAGATGCCGCGCTCGGTGGCGTAGTTGCCGAGCTTCTCCAGGGTGGTGGAGCCGATCTCCCGGCGCGGCACGTTGATCACGCGCAGGAAGGCGTTGTCGTCGTCCGGGTTTACCAGCAGGCGGAAGTAGGACATCAGGTCCTTCACTTCCTGGCGCCCGAAGAAGCTGGTGCCGCCGGACAGCCGATACGGAATCTGGTGGTGCTGCAGCTTCAGCTCCATCAGCTTGGCCTGATGGTTGCCCCGGTAGAGGATGGCGAACTCGCTGTAGGGCCGCTGGGTGCGCAGGTGCAGGGTGAGAATTTCCATGGCGATGCGCTCGGCCTCGGCGTCCTCGTTGCGGCAGCGGATCACCCGGATTGGATCGCCCACACCCATCTCGCTCCACAGTTGCTTCTCGAACACGTGGGGGTTGTTGGCGATGAGGATGTTTGCGCACTTGAGGATGCGGCTGGTGGAGCGATAGTTCTGCTCCAGCATCACCACCTTCAGCGACGGGAAATCTTCCTTCAGCTGCATCAGGTTTTCCGGCCGCGCGCCGCGCCAGGCGTAGATCGACTGGTCGTCGTCACCCACCACGGTGAACTGTGCACGATGCTGCACCAGCAGCTTCACCAGCAGGTACTGGCTGGCGTTGGTGTCCTGGTATTCGTCCACCAGCATGTAGCGCACGCGGTTCTGCCACTTCTCCAGGATGTCCGGGTTGTCCTGGAACAGTTTCACCGGCAGCAGGATCAGGTCGTCGAAGTCCACTGCGTTGTACGCCTTGAGCGTGCGCTGGTAGTGCATATAGACGACGGCGGCGGTCTGTTCCTTCGGGTTGCGCGCCTTAGCCAGCGCTTCCTCGGGCAGGATCAGGTCGTTCTTCCAGTTGCCGATGTAGCCCTTGATTTCGTCGGCGCCATCATCCCCGGCATATTCCTTCTGCATGATGTCGGTCAGCAGCGCCTTGATATCCGACTCGTCGAAGATCGAGAACCCCGGCTTGAAGCCCAGGCGCGCGTGTTCCTTGCGGATGATGTTGAGGCCGAGGTTGTGGAAGGTGGAAACCGTAAGGCCCTTGCCCTCGCTGCCGCGCAGCAGGGTGCTGACGCGCTCCTTCATCTCGCGCGCCGCCTTGTTAGTGAAGGTCACCGCGACGATGTACTGCGCGCGGATCCCGCACTGCTGCACCAGGTAGGCGATCTTCCGGGTGATCACGCTGGTCTTGCCGGAGCCTGCGCCGGCGAGCACCAGGAGCGGACCACCGACGTAGTTCACGGCTTCCTGCTGCCGAGGGTTGAGTCGGGACATGCTGGGGCTGGATCAAGGCGAATGGCCGCGCATTCTAGCAGGCCGGCCGGGTTGTACCGAAGTACCTCTGGGCAACTGTGATACAAGCGCGATTGCTGGTGGGTTGAGCTTGGAAATTTCCGTGCAGCCAGTACGATGGTGCCGTCTTTGGCGGCGAATTGGCGAAGATCTCGTAGGGATGCGTGGTAAGAACGACGCCGATAACGGCGCAGTCTGGCGCGAAAGTGCCGCACTATCTGTGACCCCAGGGAGGTCATTTGTCCGCGCTCATTGAGCCCATGCGCATGCTCCTGCTGGCAGAAACGCCGGCCTGGGCTGAACTTTTTCGCGAACTGCTTTCCGCGATGGGTAGCGCATCCCCCCTGATTACCGCCGCTTCCTGGGACGTTGCCAGCAGCTTGGTGGGCGACCTTGGTTGTGCCCTGGTGCTTTGTACTCCGGCCCGGCTGCCGTCGGCCGGGCGTTGCCCACTGCCCATCATCTTGCTGCTGGAAGAAGAACCGGACGAAGCTCCCCAGGGCGTCAGTGACTGGCTGGTGCGCGAACACCTGAGTGCCGACACCCTTCGTCGCACCCTGCGTCATGTCCGCGAGCGACGTAACCTGCAGCACGCCCTGGAACGCCTGGCCGAGCAGGACCCGCTCACCGGAATCGCCAACCGCCAGGGCTTCCAGACCTTGCTGGCCGCGCGGCTGGTGGAGTACGACGGGCGCGGTCTGGCCCTCGGTCACCTGGATCTGGATAACTTCCGCCATGCCAACGACGCCCTCGGCTATCAGGCCGGTGACCGCCTGATCCTGCAAGTGGTCGCGCGGCTCAAGGCCCAGCTCCGCGCTGGCGACCAGGTAGCACGCCTGGGCAGCGACGAGTTTGCCCTGCTGCTGGATACCCGTCGCGACCCGGCTCGCGCCGAGCGAATTGCCGAGCGTATCGCCGAGGCCTTGGCTGAACCCTACCATGTAGACGGCGAGAGCTTGCTGCTCGGCTGCAGCCTGGGTATCGCCCATTCCCGAGCCAGCGAAGGAGCCGACCCGCTGATGTGGCACGCCCACATCGCCATGCAGCAGGCCAAGGCCGGCCAGGGCTGCACCTTCCATGTATTCGATGAGCGCATCAATCGCAGTGCCCGCAGCCGCGCCGACCTGGAAAGCGAGCTGCGCCGGGCGTTGCGCCGGGACGAACTGGAGCTGCACTACCAGCCACGGCTCTGCCTCAAGACCGGCAACATCCTGGGCCTGGAAGCCTTGGTGCGCTGGCGCCACAGCGAACGCGGCCTGCTCACGCCCAATGAGTTCGTGCCGCTGGCCGAAGAAAGCGGCCTGATCGTACCGCTGGGCTACTGGGTGATCTCCCGCGCCCTGCGCGATATGCAGTGGCTGCGCGGGCGCGGCCTGCCGCCGCTGCACATGGCGGTGAACCTGTCTTTCCGCCAGTTCCAGGACAGCCAGCTGCTTTCCACTTTGAGCCGGTTGATCCACGAACGCGGTGTCGATGCCCGCTGGCTGGAATTCGAGCTTACCGAAACCGCCGTGATGCGCCGCAGCGAACAGGTGCGCCAGACCATGGACGCCCTGGGGCGGTTGGGCGTGCGCTTTTCTCTGGACGACTTCGGCACCGGCTTCTCCTCCTTCGTCCACCTCAACAGCCTGCCCATTGCACTGCTGAAGATCGACAAGAGCTTCGTCGGCGGCATGCATGATCGTCCGGAGAATCGCCTGTTGGTGAAGGCCATGATCAACCTGGCGCAGAACCTCAAGCTGGAAGTCGTGGCCGAGGGCGTAGAAAACACCGAGCAACTGGCATTGCTGCGCCAATTCGGCTGCGACCAGGCCCAGGGCTACTGGATCAGTCGGCCGTTGCCCCTGGCCGAGCTGGCACGCTTTCTGGTGTTCGGTGCGCGCCAGGCGCTGTTTGCCAGCCAGGAGCCCTGAGCCGCTGTGTGTGCGAGTTCATTCGCGATTGAAGACTCGCAGGGTGGTGCTGACTCCCATACATAGGGTGGGTCACGAGCGGGCGCCGAGGGGCGCTGTAGATAACCCGTCCGGCCGCAGCAACCGTGCGGTCTTCCATTCGAAGCCCAGGGTCAGCCCCAGCGCAGCGCAGGCCAATCCCAGCGCCAGGCCCCACCAGACGCCGGTTGCGCCCCAGCCCAGGGGGAAGGCCAGCAGCCAGGCTGCCGGCGCGCCCACCAGCCAGTAGCAGCCGAGACCGACTAGAAAGGTGGTCTTGGCGTCCTTGAGGCCTCGGATCGCGCCCATGGCGATGGTCTGGATGCCATCGAACAGCTCGAACCAGGCGGCGACTGCCAACAGGCTCACAGCCAGTCGCACGATGTCCTGGTACTCGGCGGCGTGGCGGTCGAGGAACAGCCCCACCACCCATTCCGGTGCTACCCAGAACAGCACTGCGAACGCGAGCATGCAGCCGGCACCGAAACCGATCCCCAGGCGCCCGGCGCGGCGCGCCTCTTCCAGTCGGCCGGCGCCGTAGTGCTGGCCGATGCGGAAGGTCACTGCGTAGGAAATCCCCACTGGCACCATGAAGGCTACGTAAACCGACTGGATGGCGATCTGGTGCGCGGCGAGTTGGGTGCTGCCGAGGGCGCCCATGCACAGCGCGGCGAAGGCGAACAAACCGGATTCCACCGCATAGGTGCCGCCAATCGGCAGGCCCAGTCGCACCAGCTCGGTCAACGCCTCACGGGACGGTTTGGAAAGGCCCTTGAGCAGCGGGTAGGCCGCGTAGGCCGGATTACGCACGATATGCCAGGCAAGGAGCAGCGCCATGCTGTTCATCACCACTGCAGTTACCAGGCCGATGCCCGCGAGGCCCATGTTCGGCAGGCCGAACATGCCGTGGATCAGCGCGTAGTTGAGCAGGAAGTTGGCCAGGGCACCGCCGATACTGATGGCCATTACCGGGCCGGGGCGGCCGATGGCGCTGGTGAAACCACGCAGGGCCATGAAGCCAAGGTAGCCGGGCAAGGCGAAGGTCAGAGTGGAGAGGAACTGCATGGCGCCGTCCACGCTCTCTGGCGCCTGACCGACTGCGAGCAGGATGGGCTTGAGGTTCCACAGCAGCAGGCCCGCGCCCAGAGCCATGGCGAAGGCCAGCCAGAGGCCGCTCTGGGTCAGGCGGGTGGCGCCGGCCTTGTCGTCGGCGCCATGGCGGATGGCGACCAGGTTGCCCACGGCTGCGATCACGCCGACGCAGAAGATTGACACGAAGGAATAGCTGGCCGCGCCCAGGCCGCCACCGGCCAGTGCTTCGGGACCGAGCAGGCCCATCATCACGGTATCGGTAAAGACCATCAGCACGTGGGCCAACTGGGCCGCGATCAGCGGGCCAGCCAGGCGCAGGATGGCCATCAGTTCAGTGCGTAGGCTCTGCGGCATGAGTAAGGCTCACTGTTTAAAAGGGCCGGCCAATTCCTTTGGCCAGCGCGTCAACCAGCAATTCTCCGAGCCTTGAACCGGCAGCACAAAAGGAAAAAAATGATGCAATCCATGACTTTGACTCATAGGTAAAGGCATATGTCGCGTCGCCTGCCGCCGCTTTACGCCCTGCGTGCCTTCGAGGCCGCCGCTCGCCATGCTTCCTTCACCCGCGCCGCCGAGGAGCTGGCCATCACCCAGAGCGCGGTGAGTCGGCACATCCGCACCCTGGAAGATCATTTCGCCTGTCGATTGTTCGAACGCCAGGGGCGCAATCTGCAGCTCACCGAGCCGGCGCGCATGCTGCTGCCCGGCCTGCGGGATGGTTTCGATGCCCTGGAGCGCGCCTGCATCACGCTGCGCGTCGATGACGCAACCCTGCGCCTGAAAGCGCCATCGACGCTCACCATGCGCTGGTTGTTGCCGCGTATCAGCCGATTTCGCCACCTCAACGACGACATCGAGGTGCAACTGACCAGCGCCTGGATGGATGTGGACAAGGTGGATTTCCAGCACGAGCCCTTCGATTGCGCGGTGCTGCTCAGCAACGGCCAGTTCAGCCAGGACTGGGAGGTGACCCTGCTGTTTAGCGAGTGGCTGATCCCGGTCTGCGAGCCGGGCCAGGGGGCTGAACCCTGGAGCCTGGACCGACTGCAGCGCACTGAACTGCTGCACCCGACACCGGACCGTCGCGACTGGCGGCGCTGGTTGCAGCGCATGTCGCTCGACGAGCAGGTGTCGCTCAAGGGCGGGCAGGTGTTCGACACCCTGGAACTGGGCATAGTCGCCGCCGCGCGCGGCTATGGTGTGTCCATTGGCGATCTGGTGATGATCGCGGAAGACGTTGCCGAGGGGCGCATCGGCTTGCCCTGGCCCACGGCGGTGGCCAGTGGCGAGAGCTACTACCTGGTCTGGCCGCGCGCCCGCAGCGGCCAGGACCGCCTGCGGCGCTTGCGCGACTTTCTGCAGACGGAAGTGGCGACCATGCAGCTTCCGAAAGTGGAACTGCTGGGTTAGGGCAGCTGGCGTAGCCCGTGCTCGAGACTGGCGCTGGAAAGTTCGCCCATGTGGCTATGGTTCAGCCTTCCGTTGACGTCGTAGAAAAGGGTGGTGGGCAGGCCGAAGGAGCCAGTGGCCTGGCCCAGGCGATTACCGCTGTCGAGCACCACATCCCGAGGCGCCAGTCCCTGTTCGGTGAGGTAACGGGACACGGCCTTGGCGTGCTCACCCTGATTCACCAGCATGAAACGCACGTCAGGGTGCGCCTTCTGCGCGGCCACCAGTACCGGCATTTCGCGACGGCATGGTGGGCACCAGGTGGCCCAGAGGTTGATCACCAGGGGGCGGCCATCCAGTTCACGAAGTTCCACCGGGTTGCCCTGCAGGTCCATCAGGCTAAGTGCCGGTAGCTGGCGGCTGCGCTCCAGGGCTGAAACCAGCGCCTGGCCGCTGCCCCAGAGGCTGCCTCCCACCAGCACGGCAATGGCCAGCGACTGGCGCAGGACCGGTCTGCGCCAGGCGAGCACACCACCGACGAGGGTGGCGGCGAGCAGGCCCGGCCAAAAGAGGAAGCCACCGTCGCGGATATCCACAAGGCTCAGGGGCGCTGCGGCGTATTGCTCGAAGTACTGTCCGGCGAAGGCCAGTCGCGCCACCAGCAGGCCGCCGATCAGCATGGCGAACAGCGCACCCTCGGGATTGGTCTTGCGCTTGCGCCCGGCTACCCAGCCGGCTAGCAGCGCCGCGAAGAAACCAAGGTAGAGCAGCGCATGCTGCATGGGGATAGCGAGTGGGCCGAGGTTTAGGCTGGTCATGCCGGACTCCGTAAAACGGGGCGGCGAGTATCGCAGCCTGGCGCCCCTGGGGCTGCGTCAGGCTGTGGATAAATGTTTCCGCTGGCCTGCAGGGGCGAATGAGTCCGCCCCTGCAGTAACAGGGGCCTCAGCGGACGACGTGCAAGAAGTGCAGGTGCTTCTCGTACTGGTCGAGTAGATCGCCGATCACCTCGTCACGGCTCCAGCCCATCACGTCGTAGTCCTGCCCGCCTTCACGCAGGTACACCTCGGCGCGGAAGTACTTGCGTGAGTCGACGCTCTCCTCGCCATTGTCACGCGCGACGAAGCGCGGCAGAGGCAGGGCGCGGGGGCGCACCTCATAGCTGAAGTCCACCTCGGTGCCGTGGCCGACGTTCAGTTTGCAGCGCCCATCCTCGCCATTCTGTACCTCGACCCCGTAGCCCTGCTTGCGCAGCTCCTCGGACACGTCCTGACAGGCGGGGCGTACGACTTCCTCGATGAAGCGGGTGACATGGGTGCGGCGCGGGAACATCAGGATATTGCGCAGGCGTCGTTGCCAGCCACCCTGCTGGCGCTGGGCCGGGCGGGAGAGATTGAGTGCCTGGTAGCGGATTCCGCGTTTGGTGGCGTCCAGGCGCAGGGCCTTGAGCAAGCCCCAGGTAGCCGCCAGCAGCACCACGGCGAAGGGCAGGGCGCTGGCGATGGTTGCGGTCTGCAGGGCCTTGAGGCCGTCGGCCACCAGCAGCGCCATGGCCACCACGCCTGTCAGGATCGACCAGAACAGGCGCTGCCAGAGCGGCGTTACCTCGCGGCCGCCGGAGGCCAGCATGTCGACCACCAGGGCGCCGGAGTCGGCCGAGGTGACAAAGAACACCACCACCATGAGTACCGCAACGATGGACAACAGCGAAGCGAAGGGGAATTGCTCAAGGAAGGCGAAGAGCGCCAGCGAGCTGTCCCGGGCCACGGTGTCCAGCAGGCTGTGGACGCCGTCCTGCAGCACCATGTGAATGGCGGTGTCGCCGAACACCGTCATCCACAGCAACGTGAAGCCGGCTGGAACGAACAATACGCCGGAGACGAACTGGCGGATGGTGCGTCCGCGGGAGATGCGCGCGATGAACAGCCCGACGAAGGGCGACCAGGACAGCCACCAACCCCAGTAGAGCAAGGTCCAGCCGCCGATCCAGTCGCTCGATTCATAGGCGTACAGGTTGAAGGTCTTGCTGACGATCTCCGACAGGTAACCGCCGGTGTTCTGCACGAAGGTCTTCAGCAGGAACACGGTGGGCCCCAGCACCAGCACCACGGCCAGCAGGATCACAGCCAGCACCAGGTTGAGCTCGGAGAGGATCTTTATCCCCCGGTTCAGCCCGCTGGCTACCGACAGGGTGGCCAGAGCGCAGGTGCCGGCGATCAACCCCAGCTGTACCGGCACGCTGACCGGCAGGCCGAACAGATGGTTGAGGCCGCTGTTGATCTGCAGTACGCCATAGCCGAGGGAGGTGGCCACGCCGAACACGGTGCCGAGGATGGCGAAGATATCCACAGCGTGGCCGATGGGGCCGTATATGCGGTCGCCGATCAATGGGTAGAGCGCCGAACGCAGGGTCAGCGGCAGATCGTGGCGGAAGCAGAAAAACGCCAGGATCAGCGCGACGATGGCGTAGATCGCCCAGGCGTGCAGGCCCCAGTGAAAGAAGGTCAGCTTCATCGCCTCTTTGGCGGCGGCGACGGTGTTGGCATCGCCCACTGGCGGGTTGGCGTAATGCATCAGCGGTTCGGCAACGCCGAAGAACATCAGGCCGATGCCCATGCCCGCGGAGAACAACATGGCGAACCAGGAGCTGTTGCGGTACTCGGGGCGGCTGTGGTCGGGACCGAGCTTGATGTCGCCAAAGCGACTGACCGCGAGGAAGACCACGGTGATGAGGATCAGCGCCACGGTCAGGACGTAGAACCAGCTGGCATTGACGACGATCCAGTTCTGGATGTGGCCAAACAGGGTCTGGGCTTGTTCGCGGGCCAGGGTGCTGTAGAGCACCAGGGCAATGATGAGGAAGGCGGAGCCGAAAAAAACCGGCGGATTGAGGGTGGATTGCGAAGACGAACGTGCCTCCATTGAGCTAGCTCTCCTTTTAATCGGATGGCCGCCAAGGGCGGAAGGCGCAGCATTCTAGCAAAAATGATAGGTAAATTCTCTTATCTGCATTTTATCAATAGCTTTAATTGCTTCATGTCAGTGCCTCGGGCCGGTATTGCAGGGCCTCTCCGAGATGATGGCGGGCGATCTTCCCGGCCTGTTCCAGGTCGGCCAGGGTTCGCGCCACCTTGAGGATGCGGTGGGCGGCGCGCAGGGACAGGTTCAGGCGCTCGCAGGCGTCTTCAAGCCAGGCGCGGTCGGAGGCGTCCAGGGCGCAGTGCCGACGCAGGCCCTGCAGGTCGAGGAATGCGTTGGCGCAGCCCTGCCGCTGAAGCTGCAGGCGCCGTGCCCGAGCCACTTCGGACGCGGCTTCCGCACTGCCCGGGCCTACGCTGGTCGGTGGCTCCAGGCTGGTGGATTCGCGGGCGACGGTCAGGTGCAGATCGATTCGGTCGAGCAGGGGGCCGGACAGCTTGGCGCGGTAGCGCTGAATCTGCTCTGGGGTGCAGCGGCAGCGGCCACCGGGGTCGCCCAGATATCCACAGGGGCAGGGGTTCATCGCCGCCACCAGTTGGAAACGCGCCGGGAAGCGCACCTTGTCATGGGCACGGGCGATGACGATTTCGCCACTTTCCAGCGGCTCACGCAGAACTTCCAGCACCTTCCGGTCGAATTCTGGCAGCTCGTCAAGGAACAGCACCCCCTGATGCGCCAGGGTTATTTCCCCCGGTTTGGGTCGACTGCCGCCACCGACCAGCGCGGCGCCCGACGCACTGTGATGCGGTTGTCGAAAGGGTCGCTGTGGCCAGGATTGTAGAGGTGCGTGGCTGGCTACCGAATGGATGGCAGCCACTTCCAGCGCCTCCTGCTCTCCCAGGGGAGGCAACAGGCCGGGCAGGCGGCTGGCGAGCAGGGTCTTGCCGGTGCCCGGAGGCCCGCAGAAGAGCAGGTTGTGACTTCCGGCTGCGGCCACCAGCAGGGCGCGTTTGGCGGCTGCCTGGCCCTGGACATCGGCGAGGTCAGGGTAGGGCGGTCGCTCCTCCAGCAAGCCCCTGGGCTGATACGGGGCGAGCGGGGTATGGCCGGCGAAGTGCGCGGTAAGTTCCAGCAGGTGCGCGGCAGCGAGCACCTTGAGACCGCTGGCGAGGCTGGCTTCCTCCGCGTTCTCCTTGGGTACCACCAGGATCCGCCCGGCTGCACGAGCGGCCAGCGCGGCGGGCAGTACACCCTGAACTGGGCGCAGGGCCCCGGAGAGCGCCAGTTCTCCCAGGCACTCGACTTCTTCCAGGGCATTGGCCGGTAATTGGCCGCTGGCGGCGAGGACGCCGAGAGCGATGGCCAGGTCGAATCGGCCGCCATCCTTTGGTAGGTCAGCCGGGGCGAGGTTGAGGGTGATGCGGCGGGGCGGGAAGTCGAACCCGCTGTTCAGGATCGCGCTGCGCACACGATCCTTGCTTTCCTTTACGGCCGCTTCCGGCAGGCCCACCAGGGCCAGGGACGGCAGGCCGTTGGCGAGATGGGCTTCGACGGTCACGGCAGGGGCTTCGACGCCGACCTGCGCGCGGCTGTGGACGATGGCCAGGGACATTGATCACTCCTTGATCGGACCGCCGGGCCGGAGCGGGATCACTCCGCTGGCGGCGGGTTCAGCTTGGCTTCCAGTTCCGCGACCTTGGTCTCAAGGGCTTCCAGGCGTGCACGGGTGCGGGCGAGGACCACCATCTGGCTGTCGAACTCGTCGCGACTGACCAGGTCGAGCTTGCCGAAGGCGCTCTGCAGCAATGCCTTGAACTGGGCCTCGACCTCGGCGCGGGGCAACGGGCTGTCGCTGCTGAACAGGCGCGAGGCAGTGGCGGCGAGGGTATCGAGCAGGGCTTTGGGCGGCAGCATGGTGGGTATCCGTAGGTGAATGGGCGGCAGTCTACCACGGTGCTCCCGGGGTCGGACTGGCGATGGGCGGCGCACACTTTTTGAGCAGGACACTGGGGCGCTGCGCACTTTTTTGGTGCGATAGGGGGGTCGGTTCCGGTCATGTGGAACAGGCACTCGGCCAGTATCTGCTTGAAAAAAGGCACTTTGTTCGGAGCTGGCAAGAAATCTGCTTGGAGGTGGGCGACGCATGCACCGATGCAGTTCCGGTGCACCGGGCGAGGCGGGGGAGTGTTTCGCCAGAAGCGGTTGGTTGATGTCGGCGTGCCGAGGCAGGGTGGGCCGATGCGTTACAAAAGCCAGACACTGCGCTTAGACTTGAGCCGGGTTCGCGTTTTTCCTGGGGCAAGTCAACCAAACACGGGAGAGAGTTTCATGAAGCTAGTCACCGCCATCATCAAGCCTTTCAAGCTCGACGACGTGCGTGAGTCGTTGTCGGAGATCGGTGTGCAGGGCATTACCGTCACCGAGGTCAAGGGCTTCGGACGGCAAAAAGGCCACACAGAGCTGTACCGTGGCGCCGAATACGTTGTCGATTTCCTGCCGAAGGTGAAGATCGACGTGGCCATCGCCGACGATCAACTGGATCGCGTGATCGAGGCCATCACCAAGGCAGCCAATACCGGCAAGATCGGTGACGGCAAGATTTTCGTCGTCAATCTGGAACAGGCCATCCGTATCCGTACCGGCGAAACCGGCACAGACGCGATCTAAGCCTCCGAACCCCAACGCCCCAGGAGAAAACAACATGACTCTGCGTAAAGCCGCAGGGCTAGGAGCCCTTTTGTCCCTCGTTACCCCCGGCCTGGCCATGGCCGCCGACGAGGTTGTGCTGAACAGTGGTGACACGGCGTGGATGATCGTCGCTACTGCACTGGTGCTGTTCATGACCGTCCCCGGCCTGGCGCTGTTCTACGGCGGCATGGTGCGCTCCAAGAATGTTCTGTCGGTGATGATGCAGTGCTTCGCCATCACCGGCCTGATCAGCATCCTGTGGGTGGTCTACGGCTACAGCCTGGCCTTCGACACCACCGGCATGGAACAGGGGGTGATCAACTTCAACTCCTTCGTGGGCGGCCTGTCCAAGGCCTTCCTCAGCGGCCTGAACACCAGCAGCCTGGTGTACGCGATTCCTGAGAGCGTGTTCATCACCTTCCAGATGACCTTCGCCATCATTACCCCGGCCCTGATCGTAGGTGCCTTTGCCGAGCGCATGAAGTTCTCCGCCATGCTGATCTTCATGGCTGTCTGGTTCACCCTGGTCTATGCCCCGATCGCCCACATGGTGTGGAGCGGCAATGGCGGGCTGATGTGGGACTGGGGCGTGCTCGACTTCGCCGGTGGCACCGTGGTGCACATCAACGCGGGTGTCGCCGGTCTCGTAGCCTGCCTGGTGCTGGGCAAGCGCAAGGGCTATCCGACCACTCCGATGGCTCCGCACAACCTGGGTTACACCCTGGTCGGCGCCGCCATGCTCTGGGTGGGCTGGTTCGGATTCAACGCCGGTTCCGCAGTAGCCGCCAACGGCACTGCCGGCATGGCCATGCTGGTTACCCAGATCGCCACCGCCGCTGCCGCCCTGGGCTGGATGTTCGCCGAATGGCTGACCCACGGTAAGCCGAGCGCCCTGGGCATCGCGTCCGGTGTGGTCGCCGGCCTGGTTGCCATCACCCCGGCTGCCGGCACCGTCGGCCCGATGGGCGCCCTGATCATCGGCCTGGTTGCCGGCGTGGTCTGCTACTTCTGTGCGACCAGCCTGAAGCGCAAGCTGGGCTACGACGATTCCCTGGATGCCTTCGGTGTACACGGCATCGGCGGTATCGTCGGCGCGCTGCTGACCGGCGTGTTCGCCGCACCGGCCCTGGGTGGCTTTGGCACCGTGGAAGACATCGGCGCCCAACTGCTGATCCAGTTCGAGGGTGTGGCCTTCACCGTGGTATACACCGGTATCGTGACCTTCGTGATCCTGAAGGTGCTGGACGTGGTCATGGGCCTGCGTGTCAACGAAGAGGAAGAGACCGTCGGCCTCGACCTGGCTCAGCACAACGAGCGCGGCTACAACCTCTGATGCAGATGATTTCCCCGTTCGGCAGCTGCCGACGGGGAAGTCGACAGAAAAAGCCGAAAAGGGCGCCGCAAGGCGCCCTTTGCTTTTTCAACGGCCGCGCTAGAATGCCGGCCGTACAAGCCGAGACAGGTATTTGCGGATGTGGCAGCAGACCCTGATTACCTTGCGCCCGAAGCCGCGTGGCTTCCACCTGGTGACCGAGGAAATCCTGGCCGCATTGCCGGAACTGCGGCGCTATCGCGTCGGTCTGTTGCACCTCTGGCTGCAACACACGTCGGCTTCCCTGACGGTGAACGAGAATGCCGATCCCTCTGTGCGGCGAGATTTCGAGCGATTCTTCAATCGCCTGGTGCCCCAGGGTGAAAGCGGCTATGAACATGACTATGAAGGACCGGACGATCTGCCCGCGCACTTCAAGGGCAGCCTGCTCGGCTGTCAGTTGAGTCTGCCGCTCCGAGACGGGCAACTGGCAATGGGCACCTGGCAAGGTGTCTACCTGGGTGAACACCGCGACCAGGGCGGTGCTCGCCGACTGTTGGCGACCTTGCACGGCGAGGCGCCCTGAATTTTTTCCAGCCGCGTTAGTAAGCTGGCGTAGCTGGGCTATAACTAACCTGCTTTGGCAAGGCATGAGGTAGAACATGAGCGACGAAGAACTGGAACAAGACGAGCTGGAAGCGGCCGACGAGGAAGACGGCGAAGAGCTGGCTGCAGCCGATGATGGCGAAAGCGACGACGATGGCGAGGCTCCTGCCCCCTCTGGGAAGAAGGCCAAGGCTGCGGTCGAAGTCGAAGAGATGCCCAGCATCGAAGCCAAGCAGAAAGAGCGTGATGCCCTGGCCAGGGCCATGGAAGAATTCCTGGCCCGCGGTGGCAAGGTGCAGGAGGTCGAACCCAATGTGGTTGCCGACCCACCGAAGAAGCCAGATAGCAAGTACGGCAGCCGCCCCATCTGAGGACGGCCCCCGTCGAAAGAGCCCGCCATTGCGCGGGCTTTTTCATGCATGCAGTGGAAGAAAGCGCCGCAATCGGTGTGCTAGCGGCCTCATCTGCGAAAGCACTGGCTCTCTAGTGCCACTTCGCCCAGCGCGCCAGTACCTCAGGCAACTCCCGCAGGCTGGTGATCTCCGCATCCGGCAGTTGTTCGCCGCTCCATTCCTTGCCCAGCGGGTTGAACCAGATGGCGCGCAGGCCGGCGCGGCGGGCGCCTTCTATATCGTCGGCCGGGTGGTCGCCGATATGTACGGCTTCCCGCGCGCTGACACCGCCACGCTTCAGCGCTTCGAGGAAGGGCATCGGGTCGGGTTTGCCAATGCCCAGCTCCTCCGCGCAGAGGGCGAACTTGAAGTAGTCGGCCAGGCCCAGGCGGCGCACGTCGGCATTGCCGTTGGTAATCACGCCCAGGTTGTAACGGATGGCCAGGCGTTCCAGAGTGGGTACAGTGTCGGGGAAGAAGGTGATGCGGTGACGAGCGTGGAGCATGGCCTGGAAGGCGCCTTCGGCCAGGTCGATGGCATCGTCGGCGGAGTAGCCAACACCTTCCAGTGCGCGACGCAGGGTACGACGGCGCAGTTCGCTGAGACGGTGCTTGAGACTCGGTTCTGCAGCCAGGATTTCGCCGCGAATGGCCCAGAGGTGTTCCACGGGCAGGGTGCCCAGGGCAGGAGTGTGCTCCATCAGCCAGTCGCGCATGGCGGATTCCGCGCCCTCGATGACCGGTCGGTTGTCCCAGAGGGTGTCGTCCAGGTCGAAAGTGATCAGCTGGATACTCATTCGTCCGCTCCCCGTCGCTTTGCCCTCGGGTGGGCCTGGTCGTAGACCGAGGCCAGGTGCTGGAAGTCCAGGTGGGTGTAGATCTGGGTGGTGGAAATGTCGGCGTGGCCGAGCAGCTCTTGTACCGCCCGCAGGTCCTGGGATGATTCCAGCATATGACTGGCGAAGGAATGCCGCAGCATGTGCGGGTGCAAATGCTGGCCCAGTTCACGCACTCCGGCCTGGCGCACCCTCAACTGGATGGCGCGCGGTTTCAGGCGCCGGCCCTGTTGGCTGATGAACACCGCACCGTCGCCGGGATTGGCGGCTGCGCGCAGGGGCAGCCAAGCCTCAAGCGCCTCACGGGCCTTGCTGCCCACGGGCAACTCTCGGGTCTTGTTGCCCTTGCCGCGCACTCGCACGAGGCCCGCAGAAAGATCGAGTCCTTCAAGGTCCAGGCCGACCAGTTCGGACAGCCGTAGGCCCGAGGAATAGAAGAGCTCCAGCATGGCCTGGTCGCGGCGGGCGATGAAATCGTCTTCCACACCGCCGTCCAGCAACTGCTGGGCACGGTCGGCGTCCAGTGCTCGGGGCAGGCGGCGAGCGCCCTTGGGGGCGGCAAGACCATTGGCCGGGTCGTGGCGGCAACGACCTTCACGGATCAGGTATTGGTAGAGACCACGCACGGCCGAGAGCAGGCGTGCCAGGCTGCGACTGGACAGGCCGTCCTGGTGCAATCGGGCAATAAAGCTGCGCAGGCTGCGGACGTCCAGGTCCTGCCAGTCGGCAACGCCGAATTTCTCGCAGAGCGCACGTACCTTGAGCAGGTCGCGGTGGTAGCCGTCCAGGGTGTGAGCTGAAACCTGACGTTCGCTGCGCAGGTGATTCAGGTAGGCATCCAGGTCGGCTTGCATGGGACTTCCTTGGAGTGCGTGGTGGTGGGCTATCTCACCGAACGCAGGGGTGTGGCGAAGCGTGGCAGTACCCGGGCCAGCACTTCGGCGATGTAGCCGAGGAACAGGGTGCCAAGGGAGCTCTTGTAGTGCTGCGGGTCCGGGCTGCCAATGGCGAGTACGCCGTGCAGGCCCTGGTAGGTCAGGCTGACTACGGCAGCGGAGCCGACCTGGTCGCGCTCCTCGGCGCCGAACAGGAACTCCAGCTCATGGCCGCGCAGTACGCCGCAGATGGTCTTGCCGCCGGCCAGCAGTCCACCGATGCTCTGGTGCGCTTCGGCAACGGTAACGCTCCGACCTACCGGCAGGGTGCTCTCGCTAAACAGGATGAGGCTGACGAAGGGCACCTGGAACTCGTGCCGCAGGCTGTCTTCCACGGCTCCCACCACTTCTTCCAGGCTGGAGGCATCGAGCAGGTCGAGCACCAGGCGGCGGGTCTTGTCGAAGAGCCGGTCGTTCTCCCGCGCGACATCCATCAATTGCGCCAGGCGATGGCGCATCTCGATGTTTCTCTCGCGCAACAGCTTCACCTGGCGTTCCACCAGGGACACAGCGTCACCCGGCTGGTGCGGGATGCGCATTTCGGGAATCAGCTCTTCATGCTGGACGAAGAACTCCGGATGGAGGCGCAGGTAGGCCGCCACCGTCTCGGAGTCGAGGTGCTGTGGCGGGTCCTGATGCTGGTCGGTCATAGGCGAACCTGTCCTTCGAATACGCGGACGGCGGGTCCGGTCATCATAACGGGATGGCCCGGGCCGGCCCATTCGATAGAGAGCCGGCCGCCCGGCAGTTCAAGTTGCACCGGTGAGTCCATCCACCCCTGGCGGATCGCGGCCACTGCGGCGGCGCACGCGCCGGTTCCGCAGGCCAGGGTTTCCCCGGCGCCGCGCTCCCAGACGCGCAGTTTCGCCTGCTTGCGGTCGACGATTTGCAGGAAGCCCACGTTCACACGCTGCGGGAAGCGTGGGTGGTGCTCCAGTTTCGGCCCCAGGCTGTGTACCGGTGCGCTGGCGACATCATCGACGCGCAGTACCGCATGGGGGTTGCCCATGGAAATGGCTGCCAGTTCGACTGTCTGGCCGTCTACGTCGACCGGGTAGCTCAGGGCTTCGGCGTCGGCCACGAAGGGAATCTGTTGCGGGACCAGGCGCGGCGGACCCATGTCCACGGTGACCTGGCCATCGGGGCGCACATCCAGTTCGATGATGCCGCTCTTGGTCTCGACGCGAATACGTTTCTTCACCGTCAGGCGTTTGTCGAGGACGAAGCGGGCGAAGCAGCGGGCGCCGTTGCCGCACTGCTCCACTTCCGAACCGTCGGAGTTGAAGATGCGGTAACGGAAGTCGACATCCGGGTTGGTCGGGGCTTCGACGATCAGCAACTGGTCGAAACCGATGCCGGTGTTGCGGTCGCCCCACTGTTTGGCGTGCTTGGGCTGGATATGGGCGTGCTGGCTGACCAGGTCGAGGACCATGAAGTCGTTGCCGAGGCCGTGCATCTTGGTGAAGCGCAATAGCATGGATGCGCCCTCACTGCGGCAGCAGGCTTTCGCCGGCGTAGAGGTCTTCGATTGTCTCGCGGCGGCGCACCTCGAAGGCTTGCTCACTGTCCACCAGCACCTCGGCGGCGCGGCCGCGGGTGTTGTAGTTGGAACTCATCACGAAACCGTAGGCGCCGGCGGAGCGTATCGCCAGCAGATCGCCCTCGGCCAGCACCAGATTGCGCTCACGGGCGAGAAAATCGCCCGTTTCGCAGATCGGGCCGACCAGGTCGTAGGTGCGCTCGATGCCGGCATGGGGCTGCACCGGTACCACGTCCATCCAGGCCTCGTAGAGCGCCGGGCGGATCAGGTCGTTCATGGCCGCGTCGATCACGGCGAAATCCTTGTGTTCAGTGTGCTTGAGGTATTCCACCTGGGTCAGCAGCACGCCAGCGTTGGCGACGATGGAGCGACCGGGTTCGAACAGCAGTTCCAGGTTGCGGCCCTGCAGGCGCTGGCGCACGGCCTGGATGTAGTCGCCGGGCTGCGGTGGCTGCTCATCGCGGTAGCGCACGCCGAGGCCGCCGCCGAGGTCCAAGTGACGAATGTTGATGCCACGCGCGCTCAGGCGGTCGATTAGTGTCAGCAGGCGGTCGAGGGCATCGAGGAAGGGTTCCAGGCTGGTGAGCTGGGAGCCGATATGGCAGTCGACGCCGATCACATCGAGGTTCGGCAGGCTGGCGGCCTGGGTATAGACCGCTTCGGCTTCGTCGATGGAAATGCCGAACTTGTTTTCCTTCAGGCCCGTGGCGATGTACGGGTGGGTGCCGGCGTCCACGTCGGGGTTGACCCGCAACGAAACCGGAGCCTTCACCTCCATGGTGGCGGCCACGTTCTGCAGGCGTTCCAGCTCGTTGCGCGACTCGACGTTGAAACAATACACGCCGGCCTCCAGGGCCCGGCGCATGTCGTCACGGCTCTTGCCTACGCCCGAGAAGACAATGCGTCCAGGTGCGCCGCCGGCGGCCAGCACACGCTCCAACTCACCGCTGGAAACGATATCGAAGCCCGCGCCGAGGCGCGCCAGCAGGTTCAGCACGCCGAGGTTGGAGTTGGCCTTGACTGCATAGCACACCATGCCCGGCGTTCCGGCCAGCGCATCGGCATAGGCCTTGTAGCCGGCTTCGATGGCCGCGCGGGAATAGACATAGGTGGGCGTGCCGAAGCGAGCGGCGATGTCGGACAGCGCTACGCCTTCCGCGAACAGCTCGCCGTCGCGGTAAGTGAAAGCGTCCATGACTGCTCCCCCGATCAGCGGATGTACACGTCTTTCTGGTGTTCTTTCGCTGCTTTTTCGTCGTCAGGCATGTAGAGCGGGCCTTTCTGGCCGCAGCCAGCCAGCAGGCAGGCAACAGCGAGCAGGGCGACGAAGGGGGCGTGGAGTCGCTTCATGACGGAATCCTTGCAGAAAACGTGAATTGTTCCGGAGTATACCGACCCCCCGACGCCTTGCCTATTCGCCGGAAAACCCGTCCGGCGTGGCCTGCGGGCCTGTGCAGAGCTAGCATTGGCGGCTGGAAAAAGGAGATCCCATGGATAACGCCGCATCCCTTGCCGGTTCGGTCTCGGTTGCCTATCTGCAGGGTCTGATGGAGCGGCTCGAGCCGCTCGGCGTGGCCCCTGCCGACCTGCTTGGCCATGTCCAGCTGACGCCCGCGATCCTCGCCCAACGTGACCAGCGCATCGCCGCCAGCGCCTACCTCGAGCTGCTCGGACATGCTGCACGGCTGTCCGGCGATCCGCACCTTGGGCTGCATTTGGGCGAGGCCGTGCGCCCCGGCCACTACGGTGTACTGGGCTTCCTGCTGATGAGTTGCGCGACGCTGGCCGACGCCCTGCACCGCCAGGCGCGCTACGCCGCCCTGGTGGGTAACCTGGGGCGGGTCGAACTGGCCGACGAGCCACCCCGTGAGGGCCTGGAGCCCCAGGTGGCGCACAGTTGGGAGTCTATCCTGCCGCAGCAGCGCGCTCTGCTGGCGGAAGAAACCCTGTCCGGCTGGGTGACCTTCGGGCGCTGGATCACCGGACTGGATATCCCGCCCACCGAGGTGCGCTTCCAGCATCCGGCGCCGGTGGACATCTCGGAGCACCAGCGGATCTTCCGCTGCCCGATACGCTTCGGTCAGACGGACAACGCCCTGGTCTTTCCCAAGCGTCTGCTGGCCACGCCGCTAGGCCAGGCCGACGCCGAGGTGCGCCGGCTATTCGATGGCTATGCCGAACGCCTTCTCGGCGAACTGCGCCAGGGCCATAGCGTGCTGGACCGCGCCCGCGAGATGCTCGCCGCCCAGCTGTCTGCCGCCGGGCCGGATCTGGAACGCCTGGCTGACGCGCTGACGTTGAGTCCGCGTACCCTGCAGCGCCGCCTGCGCGAGGCCGGGTTATCCTTCAGCCAACTGGTGGACGAGACGCGCCAGCAGCTGGTGCTGCACTATCTTCGGGATCCGACGCTGGAGCTGGCCGACATTGCCTTTCTGGTCGGTTTCAGTGAACCCGGCTCCCTGGGTCGCGCCTTTCGCCGCTGGACCGGACAGAGTCTCGGCGAGTACCGTCGCCCTTCATCCCCTATGCCCTGAGGTAATCCCTGATGAGTTTGAGCGAAGCCCAATTCCACGACTTGGTCGATGAAGCCCAGGAGCGCGTGGAAGACGCATTCGATGACAGCGACCTGGACCTGGACCTGGAAAATAGCGCTGGTGTGCTCACCGTGCGCTTCGAGAACGGCAGCCAGGTGATCCTCAGCCGCCAGGAGCCTCTGCGCCAACTCTGGGTCGCAGCGCGTTCGGGGGGCTTCCACTTTGACTATGACCAGGCCAGCGGTCGCTGGATCTGCGACAGCAGCGACGAACCGCTGGGCGAGCTGCTCAGCCGCGTAACCCGCGAACAGGCGGGCGAAGACCTTGAGTTCGACGAACTCTGACAGGCCACCCCTGGCTCGCCATCCGTCGCCGTGCATCCGACGCTGCTGTCTGGACGATACGGACATATGCGTAGGCTGCGGCCGAACCCTTGCGGAAATCTGCGAGTGGAACCAGGCCAGTGATCCGCGCCGCCGCGAAATCTGTGCCGCCGCCGAACTGAGACGGCGACCGATGCGCGGCTGACCGGCTGGTCTTGCCAATCGCGGGTGCCCTGACGTACTGTCGGGCTTCCGGGCAAGTCGTCCGGTTAGACAGAATCTGAAACCCCGCCTTCGGGCGGGGTTTCGCTTTTTTCGCTACCTGCATAAGGAGTCGCGCGTTCGCCATGAACACCCACCCGCCCATCACCATTACCCGTCTCGACCTGCAACGCCTGGAGCGCCTGCTCGACAGCCTGGAGGAGTTCGGCCCCGCCGCCGAGGCGCTGGAGCGCGAGCTGGCTCGCGCCCAGGTGGTTGGCCATGAGGAAGTTCCGCCGGGCGTCGTCACCATGAATTCCCGCGTGCATTGCCGCGAGGAAAGCAGTGGCAAGGACTATCACCTGACGCTGGTCTACCCGGAAGACGTGGGTGGGGAAGGCAAGGTATCCATCCTCGCACCGGTGGGCAGTGCGCTTCTCGGCTTGTCCGTCGGTCAGCATATCGATTGGCCGGTTCCCGGTGGCAAGACCCTCAAGCTGACCTTGCTGGAAGTCGAGTACCAGCCCGAAGCGGCCGGCGAGTACAGCCGCTGATCCTTCCTGTTGTAGAAGGGGCGATTTCAATCGCCGGGCGGACCGAAGGTTCGCCGCTTGAGATTCGCCCCTGCAAGGCCCGTCCTCCCGGCCAACTCAGTCGCCTCGCAACGCCCTGTTCAGCCGTTCTTCCAACTCCACCTTGTAACGCAGGTAGTGGACGGTCTGCGCCTGACCCTTGCCAGGCACCCGCGACAGGTCGAGGTCGGTGATGTAGCACGGGTAGCGCTCAGGCGTACGACGCTGGGCGAGGATGTGTCGGGCTACGGCGGCGAAAAGGCCGTTGCCGTACTCCAGTTCTGAGAACTCGCGGTGGTTGCAGTACAGGGTCACATGCACCAAGCCCTGTTCGGCCGGCTCGACGATGGCCTGCACGTCGTAGAAGGGGTGGCTGACCGCCGCTGAGGGCGCCGGGCGTCGTTCCAGATGGCGGCCTTGGCGAACCACCTCGTAATAAAGGATTTCCGGCACCAACGCAGCGTGCGGACTGTCCAGTGGCAGCAAGGCATAGCGTCGGTAGAGCAGCGACTGCAGGAAGCGGTGCAGTGGCGTCAGCAGGCTCTGCTCGTCACGGAAGGGCAGACGTTGGCGCCAGAGAGCGTTGTGCTCGTCCAGCAGGCTGATCTCGGCACAGTCGCCCTCCCGGCGGTAGAACACCTGGATGCACTCCGGCCGGCCGAGGGGCAGGATCACAGCGAGGTCCTGATCTTCCAGGGCGTGGCGATCCAGTTGCAGAGGGCTGTACGCCGGAAGGTCGCGCCCCAGGTGCTCCACCAGTCCCGTCAGATCGACCAGGCTGGCGTGACTCACCTGGCCTGGCTCCAGTTGTAGTACGTGGAAGCGCTGCTGGATTTGCAGCAGGAAGCGCGGCATTCCGGCTGCGCCGAGTAACTCCTGGGCGTCCTCGAAGAGTTCTTGTACGCGCTGGCCGATGGCCTGGGCCCGGTTGCGGCAGAAACAGCGTACCCGCAGGCCGGGGCGTGCGCTTTTGCTAGGCAGACTGTTGAGGTAGTCACGCAGGCAAGAGAGCAGGGCTTCAGGACCTTCGAAGCGGTTGACCAGCATCTCGTTCCAGCTGTTCAAGATCACTTGATCGATGGTCAACACCAGGTTTTCGCGCGCCCCGGAATAGCCCAGGGCATTAGTGCGCTCGGTGGTGAGGTGGAGGTTCTTCTGGCTGTGCTGCTTCAGGGGGTCGACGCCGATATTCACCAGCAACAGCACCTCGGTCGGCGCGCCGGCCCGTAACAAGGTGCTCTCATCCACCTGTCCCAGAGGCTGGGGGAAGGCCTGCTGCAGACTGGTCAGCAGGTTGGACAGTTCGTACTCGGTCAGATCGCTGCTCCCCGGGTGCAGGGAGACGCGGGTACTGGTGTCGATCACACCGTTGCGATGGCACCAGGCGAGGAGCGGCATCAGTTCGCGGCTGCGTTTCAGCGGCGCGAAGTCCTGCCATTCCAGGGCATTCAGGCTGCCGGAAAATAGCGCCCACTGGGTTTCGCCCTCGGCGTCCGGGCTGGTGCATTGCACCAGGGTGAGGGTGTCTTCGGCGATGTCCGGGGCGATCCCGGGGTTGATGAATTCCACCTTGCCCGCCTTGCGCTCGAAGGCAGCGTAGAGTCGCCGGCCAAGTACCCCCAGGTCGCGACTGCTGAGAGTGCCGCTGGCCTGTTCGCTGCGGGCGAACTGGGAGAGGAAGCGGTAGCTGTAGGTCAGCTCATTGACCAGGGCGCGGCGCTCGGCCAGCACCTGGCGTACTTTCCACTGGCTGCGGCTGTCGAGCATCGCCAACTGGCGGTGCTGCCAGTGCCATTCGGCGGTCAGGCGCTCCAGCAGCAGGCGCTGCCAGCTCTTGTTGCGGTTGCGTGGCGGCCGGCTGAGTTTTTTGTTCACCTTCAGGTAAAGGCAGCGGCGGATCAGCTCGAGGCGCTCGGTTTCGTTGCGCCCGCGCAGGTACTCTTCCAGGCGGCGGTAGACCACCATGTAGGGGTCCAGCTCGTCCAGGTCCAGGCGGTTGGCATAAACCGCTTCCTTGAAACGCAGGGACAGGCAGGCCACCTGCGGATGCTCGCTGGCGTAGACCTCGGTGAGCAGCAACTTGAGCACCGACTTGTAGGGCGATTCGATGCCCTTGAACAGCTGCCACATGCTGGCACCAATGAACTCGCCGGGCGGAATGTGCGCGAGGTGCCCAAGGTCTAGAACTTCTTCGGCGCGGATGAAACGCTTGGACAGCAGAGTCTCGGTGTAGTCGGTGTAGCGTGCCTCTTCGTACACCGGTACCAGCCACCACAGCGGGGTGCGCCCCGCGAGCCAGATGGCAGTGCGATAGAACTCATCGAGCAGCAAGTAGTGCTGGGTGGTGCCGCAGTCGTCGGAGGTCAGTCGTGTCTCGCGATCGCCCTGGGTGAAGCGGGCCGGGTCAATGAGAAAGAAATGCGCTTCGGCACCCTGGCTGGCCGCCCACTCCTCCAGGGCGCTGCACTTGCGTTGCAGTTCGGCGGTGGCGGCGGCGTCCATGTTCGGCGCGTGGCAGACCCAGATGTCCATATCGCTCTGTTCGGCCTGGGCGATGGTCCCCAGGCTGCCCATCAGGAACAGGCCATGGATGGGTGTTGGCTGCGGGCCGCGGCGCGGCTTGTAGGCGAAGGAGCGGGTGAGCCGCTGGACTTCGGCCAGCAGGTCGTCATCGGGCTCATAGGCGGCGACCCCGGCCGGCGCGGTACCGGATACGTAGCCGGGCAGCAGTGGGTGGTTGACGTGGAACAGCAGCGGCAACAACTTCAGGACCAGTTGCTGGCGCGTGGACAGCGCCTGCATGGCACGATCCAGGCGGCCATTGTTGACCTTGAGGAAGCGGGTGCGCAGTTGCGCGAGGACCTTGCGGTCGATGCCGTCGTCGATGTCCGGGCGGATTTCCTGGGTGCGCGTCATGCTCTGTTCGTGTCCCGATGCTGGCAGCCTGCCGTCAGCCTTCACTGCCGGCAGGCGTCCGCATTGTATCGCCCGTTATGTTGCCGACTTGAGCGGCAGCGGCTTCAGGCGGGCTGGGGCTGGAGAATGGTGCGCAGGGACTGGACGTGTTCGGCAGCATCCAGGCCGAGGCTGGTCAGGTAGCCGCCGTCGGGCTGGGTGATCAGGCCCTTCTGGTGCAATCGCATCACTGCGGCCTGGGCCTTGGGGTTGGCATTGTTGTGGACTTTCAGGCCTTCCTGGGTGTTATCCAGGTTGAACAGGGCCAGCAGTTCGAATTCGGCAATGAGTTCGGGGGTGAAGACCATGGTCGCTCCTAGTTCTTGTTGTACCGCGGAGACCGGCAATGGCCGGCTGGAATCGGGAGTCTATGGAGTGTAAGAGAGGTCAGGCCTGATCTTCAGGCAGGTCCGGCAGTGCCCGCAAGGCCT
Organism: Pseudomonas sp. OTU5201; assembly: GCF_038440135.1. Classification (NCBI taxonomy): domain Bacteria; kingdom Pseudomonadati; phylum Pseudomonadota; class Gammaproteobacteria; order Pseudomonadales; family Pseudomonadaceae; genus Pseudomonas; species Pseudomonas sp. OTU5201. Next base: position 85,982 of record NZ_JASATC010000003.1, read on the forward strand.
TTTCGTACCATTCGGTGTCGAAGGCGCGGTCGGCCGCGAGCATGGCATCGATCTCGTGCGCCAGGACCAGCGCCATCAACTGGAGAATCTCCTCGCGCTCGTAGCCCACCAAGCTGAGCTTGTTGAGGGTGGCGCGGGCGGCGGGCGGTTCGCCGGCCTCGATCTGGTTCTCGATGGCCTGGGTCAGCGTGGCTTCGGCGAAGGCTTCTTCGCCCTCATCAATGTCGTCGGTCATTGCGATTTCCTGTCATCGAGAAAACCGGGCGGTGCATGGGCGCCACCCGGCAGGAGGGTCAGCGGGCGGCGAGCAGGGCCTTGCCGCGCTGGACGGCTGCACGGACCTGGTTCGGCGCAGTACCGCCAATGTGGTCGCGGGCATTGACCGAGCCTTCCAGGGTCAGCACGGCGAAGACGTCGTCGCCGATCTGGTCGCTGAACGTGCGCAGTTCGTTGAGGCTCATCTCGGCAAGGTCCTTGCCGGTATCCACGCCGTACTTCACCGCGTGACCAACGATCTCGTGGCAGTCACGGAAGGGCAGGCCCTTGCGCACCAGGTAGTCGGCGAGGTCAGTGGCGGTGGAGAAGCCGCGGCGGGCCGCTTCACGCATGATCTCGCGCTTGGGCTTGATCGCCGGAACCATGTCGGCGAAGGCGCGCAGGCTGTCGCGCAGGGTGTCGGCGGCGTCGAACAGTGGTTCCTTGTCTTCCTGGTTGTCCTTGTTGTAGGCCAGCGGTTGGCCTTTCATCAGGGTCAGCAGGCCGGTGAGGGCACCGAATACCCGGCCGGATTTGCCACGCACCAACTCCGGCACGTCGGGGTTCTTCTTCTGCGGCATGATCGAGGAGCCGGTGCAGAAGCGGTCGGGCAGGTCGATGAACTGGAACTGGGCGCTGGTCCAGAGCACCAGCTCTTCGGAGAAACGCGACAGGTGCATCATCGCCAGGGAGGCGGCGGCGCAGAATTCGATGGCGAAGTCGCGGTCGGACACGCCGTCCAGGGAGTTGCCGCCAACGGCATCGAAGCCGAGCAACTGGCAGGTGACTTCGCGCTGGATGGGGTAGGTGGTGCCGGCCAGGGCGGCGGAACCGAGCGGCATGCGGTTGACCCGCTTGCGGCAGTCCACCAGGCGCTCATGGTCGCGGCTGAGCATTTCGAACCAGGCCAGCAGGTGATGGCCGAAGGTCACCGGCTGGGCGGTCTGCAGATGGGTGAAGCCCGGCATGATGGTGTCGGCTTCCGCTTCGGCCAGACCCAGCAGGCCCTGCTGCAGGCGTGTGATTTCGCTGAGGATGATGTCGATCTCATCGCGCAGCCACAGGCGGATATCGGTAGCCACCTGGTCGTTGCGCGAACGGCCGGTGTGCAGCTTCTTGCCGGTGATGCCGATGCGGTCGGTCAGGCGCGCTTCGATGTTCATGTGCACGTCTTCCAGGTCCACGCGCCAGTCGAAGCTGCCAGCCTCGATTTCGCCCTGGATCTGCTTCAGGCCGTCGATGATGGTGTCGCGCTCTGTCTCGCTGAGTACGCCGACCTGTGCCAGCATGGTGGCATGGGCGATGGAACCCATGATGTCGTGGCGGTACAGGCGCTTGTCGAAGTCTACGGACGCGGTGAAACGGGCGACGAAGGCGTCGACGGGCTCGCTGAAGCGGCCACCCCAGGACTGGTTGGTCTTGTCGGTGCTCATGGGTTCACTCGGTGAGGATGGTGAAAGAAAGCCGATGGGCCGGAAAATACCGTCGATAATAACAGTGTTGCCGAAAAAACCGGCGCGGCCTGTCCGGTCGGGGACTGGGCAGATTGCTGGAGCCTTTCACGGACGTGCCGTGGATTTGGTGGTTCAGTACAGGCTTTTGCCCGGCGACCCCGATTTGTCGCCTGCCGGGCCATTGGGGATATGTCCGGGATGCCGAAGCGCCTGAAAAAGAAAGCGCGTTCCAGAACCGCCAACGACGACTTCTTTCTGCCGGAGCTGTGCCTGCCCGAGGCATTGCTCGGGTTGGTACTGCTGGCGGAACTGCTGGTGCTGGTGCTGGTGCTGGCCGAGCCCATGCTGCCCAGCTTCAACTGGGTGCGCCTGGCCCTGACCTCGCTCTTCGTGCAATGGATCGTCCTGCTCTCCGCTGCGCTGCTGTGCCAATTGCGGCCGCTGCTGGCGCGCTTGCGCGCCGCGCTGGCCGGTGGTCTTTGTTGCGCCTTGGTGGTGAGCCTGACCCTGGCCGGCACCGTGGTGGCCGACTACTTCGATCTCGGCGGGCCTTTACCGCGTGATGGTGAGGTCAACCTCTACCTGCGTCACGGGCTGATCAGCCTGATCATGTCGGCGTTGCTGCTGCGCTATTTCTACCTTCAGAGCCAGTGGCGCAAGCAGCAGCAGGCGGAACTCAAGGCGCGTATCGAGTCCCTGCAGGCCCGCATTCGGCCGCACTTCCTGTTCAACAGCCTGAACAGCATCGCCAGCCTGGTGGTGATCGACCCGGACAAGGCCGAGCAGGCTGTGCTCGACCTCTCCGACATATTCCGTGCCAGTCTGGCCAAGCCTGGCACCCTGGTTGATTGGGGCGAGGAACTGGAGTTGGCGAAACGATATCTCTCGATCGAGCAATATCGTCTCGGAGAACGGCTACAGTTGGATTGGCAGGTGAATGAAGTACCGGACGATCTGCCCATCCCCCAGTTGACGCTGCAGCCCTTGCTGGAGAACGCCCTGATTCATGGCATCCAGCCGCGCATCGAAGGGGGGCTGGTACGGATCGAAGCGGATTATCGCGACGGCATGTTCCGCCTCTGCGTGAGCAACCCCTACGAAGAGGTCCAGGGGCAGTCGCCATCGCGTGGTACCCAGCAGGCTCTGCGCAATATCGACGCCCGCCTGACGGCACTTTTCGGGCCGCGGGCAAGTCTCAGCGTGGAGCGCCGTGACGGCCGCCACTTCACCTGTCTACGCTATCCTTGTGCGAGACTCACGCAGGAAGCCCGTGCGATATGAATGTCCTGATCGTCGACGATGAACCCCTTGCCCGCGAGCGCCTCAGCCGTCTGGTCGGCGACCTCGAGGGGTACCGTGTACTGGAGCCCGCCGCCAGCAATGGCGAGGAGGCGCTTACTCTGATCGACAGCCTCAAGCCGGATGTCGTTCTGCTCGACATTCGCATGCCCGGCCTGGACGGGTTGCAAGTGGCCGCCAGGCTCTGTGAGAAGGAGGCACCGCCAGCGGTGATCTTCTGCACGGCACATGACGAGTTCGCCCTGGAGGCTTTCCAGGTCAGCGCCGTGGGCTACCTGGTCAAGCCCGTGCGCTCCGAGTCGCTGGCCGAGGCGTTGAAAAAGGCCGAGCGACCAAATCGTGTTCAACTCGCTGCGCTGACCCGTCCTGCTGCGGTCAGCGGGAGCGGTCCCCGAAGTCACATCAGCGCCCGTACCCGGAAAGGCATCGAACTGATCCCGTTGGATCAGGTGATCTTCTTCATCGCCGACCACAAGTACGTGACCCTGCGCCACGAACACGGTGAAGTGCTGCTGGACGAGCCGTTGAAAGCTCTAGAGGACGAATTCGGTGATCGTTTCGTCCGAATCCACCGCAACGCCTTGGTGGCGCGCGAGCGCATCGAGCGCTTGCAGCGCACCCCGCTGGGGCATTTCCAGCTCTATCTCAAGGGGATGAACGGGGAGGCCCTGACCGTCAGCCGCCGCCACGTCGCGGGCGTACGCAAGCTGATGAACAATCTTTAGCGGCCGGTCGTTCGGCGAGCGCTCGTTCGCTACGTTTACTCGACAGTCCGTGTCGTTCCGCGACAACCGCCCGCGCCCTCGCCGCACGCGGGCCTGTTATGATTCCGGGCATTACCGTTTCCGGAAATGATCATGTCCCGCGAGATCCGCATCGCCACCCGCAAGAGTGCCTTGGCCCTGTGGCAGGCCGAATACGTCAAAGCCCTTCTCGAGGAGGCGCACCCTGGCCTCAAGGTCAGTCTGGTGCCCATGGTCAGCAAGGGTGACAAGCTGCTCGACGCGCCGTTGGCGAAGATCGGTGGCAAGGGCCTGTTCGTGAAGGAATTGGAAACCGCCTTGCTGGAGAACGAGGCCGACATCGCCGTGCACTCCATGAAGGACGTCCCCATGGACTTCCCCGAAGGTCTCGGCCTCTATTGCATCTGCGAGCGTGAAGACCCGCGCGACGCCTTCGTCTCCAACCGTTTCGACAGCCTCGACACCCTGCCTGCCGGCAGTGTGGTCGGCACCTCAAGCCTGCGTCGCCAGGCCCAACTGCTGGCACGCCGACCGGACCTGAAGATCCAGTTTCTGCGCGGCAACGTGAACACCCGTCTGGCCAAGCTGGATGCCGGCGAGTACGACGCCATCATCCTCGCTGCTGCCGGCCTGATCCGTCTCGGCTTCGAGGATCGCATCCGTTCCTCGATCAGCGTCGAAGACAGCCTGCCAGCCGGCGGCCAAGGTGCCGTTGGCATCGAGTGCCGTACCGCTGACAGCGAGATCCATGCGTTGCTGGCGCCGCTGCACCACCGGGACACTGCCCTGCGTGTCACCGCCGAGCGCGCCCTGAACAAACGCCTGAACGGCGGCTGCCAGGTGCCTATCGCCTGCTACGCCGTACTTGAAGGCGACCAGCTCTGGCTGCGTGGACTGGTCGGCCAGCCCGATGGCGGTCAGTTGCTGCGCGCCGAAGCCCGCGCTGCTGTCGCCGATGCCGAGGCCCTGGGTGTGAAGGTCGCCGATGAACTGCTGGAGCTGGGTGCCGAGGATATTCTCAAGGCCGTCTACGGCGAGGCCGGTCACCCGTGACGGGCTGGCGGTTGCTGTTGACGCGCCCCCTTGAGGAGTGCGAAGCCCTGGCCGCGACTCTGACGGAGCAGCAGGTCTTCAGCAGCAGCCTGCCGCTGCTGGCCATCGAACCTCTCGAGGAAACGCCCGAACAGCGCGGCGTCATCCTCGAGCTCGACCGTTACTGTGCTGTCGTAGTGGTCAGCAAGCCTGCGGCACGCCTCGGCCTCGAGCGGCTCGACCGCTATTGGCCACAACCTCCGGCGGACCAACACTGGTTCAGCGTCGGCGCAGCCACCGGCACCCTGCTCCAGGACCACGGCCTGCCTACGGCCTGGCCGGAGGCAGGTGACGACAGCGAGGCCCTGCTGACGCTGCCGCAACTGGCCGAAGCGTTGTCCGTGCACGACCCCAGGGTGCTGATCATGCGCGGCGAAGGTGGCCGAGAATTCCTTGCCGAGCGCTTGCGCGGCCAAGGCGTCGCGGTCGACTATCTGGAACTCTACCGGCGCTGCCTGCCGGATTACCCGGCCGGCACCCTGGTGTCTCGTGTCGAGTCGGAACGCCTGAACGGCCTGGTGGCCAGCAGTGGCCAGGGGCTGGAGAACCTCCAGCGTCTGGCCGGGGACGCCTGGCCAGAGCTGGCCCGCCTGACCTTGTTTGTACCCAGCCCGCGGGTGGCTGAACAGGCTGCCGAGGCGGGCGCGAAGAATGTTGTGGATTGCCGTGGCGCCAGTGCCGCGGCCTTGTTGGCCGCGCTCAGGCAGTATCCGGCGCCGGCCCACTGATGCGAAGGATGGATACGTGAGCGAAGCAGAAGCCCCGAAACAAGAGCAACACACCGCAGCCGCCGAACCCGTCACCCCCAGCAGTGCTGCGCCTGCCCCTCGGGGCAATGGCCTGGCCCTGTTCGCCCTGCTGCTGGGCGCCGCCGGCATCGCCGCGGGCGGCTGGGGCATCTGGCAGGTCCGTAGTCTGGAAGCCCGCGACCAGCAGCAGCTCAGCATGGTCGAAGACGCGCGTGGCCAGACCCGCGCCCTCGCTCAGCGTGAGCAGCAACTCACCCAGCGCCTGGAAGAGCTGCCCAGCGCCGCCGAGCTGGATGAGCGTCGCCGCCTGCTGGTGGACCTACAGGGCGACCAGCAGCAACTGCGCCAGCGCCTGGAAACCATCCTTGGCGCCAGCCGCAAGGACTGGCGCCTGGCCGAGGCCGAGCACCTTCTGCGTCTGGCCAGCCTGCGCCTGTCCGCATTGCAGGACATCTACAGCGCCACCGCACTGGTGCAGGCGGCCGATGACATCCTTCGCGAGCAGGATGACCCTGGAGCCTATGCTGCCCGCGAACAGCTGGCGAAAAGCCTGGTCGCCCTGCGCAGTACCGCGCAGCCGGACCGCACCGGCCTGTTCCTGCAACTGGGTGCCCTGCGTGAACAGGCAGCCCAGCTCAATCCGCTGGTACCTGCCTTCGAGGACAAGGGCGGTGTGCTGATGGACATGGCCGCCGAAGGCGATGGCCGCAGTCGCTGGTCCGAGTGGCTGGAAAAGCTCTCGCACTACTTCCGCATCCAGCTGAATGCCAGCCAGGACATCAAGCCGCTGCTTGCCGGGCAGAGCCTGTCGCAGGTCCGGCTCGCCCTGTCGCTGGCTCTGGAACAGGCGCAATGGGGCGCGCTGCACGGCCAGACCCAGGTCTACCAGCAGTCGTTGCGCCAAGCCCGTGAAGTGCTCAGCGGCCACTTCAACGAAGAGAACCCTGACAGTCGCGCCCTGCTGGCCCGCCTCGACGAACTCGCAGGCAAGCCTGTGGAAGTCCAGGCGCCTGATCTCGCGCCGGCGCTGAGCGCGTTGCAGTCCTATCTGCAGCGTGTTCCTGGCGCGACTCCCGCCGAAACCGAGGAGCCGGGTGCTGCCGAGCCGGCCAAGGAGGCCGGCCAATGAAGCGCCTGTTCAAGGTCCTGCTGATCCTCCTGGTGATTGGCGCTGCCGCTACGCTCATTGGCATGGCGGTGGCCCAGCACAAAGGCTACGTGCTGGTGGCCTACAAGGGCTTCCGCTACGAATCCACCCTCTGGGCCACCCTGGCGCTGCTGGCGGTGCTCTGGTTGCTGTTCGCTGGCCTGCGATACCTGCTGCGGCTAGTGGCGGTGTCCGGTGGTGTGGTCAATCCCTGGTCGCGACGCAATGCCCGGCGCCGGGCGCGTCTGGCCTCCGAGCAGGGCCTGCTGGATCTCGCCGAAGGCCGTTGGGCGCGTGCGCTACGTCATCTCAAGCGTGCCGCCGAAGGCGATTCGCAGCCGCTGATCTATTACCTGGGCGCCGCCCGCGCCGCGCAGAAGATCGGCCAGACCGAAGAAGCCGAGCAACTGCTGGAGCGTGCCCTGGAGCGCCAGCCCCAGGCCGAACTGGCCATCGCCCTGGCCCATGCCGAGTTGCAACTGGATCGCGGTGACTCCGTTGCCGCACTGGAAACCCTCAAGGCCGTTCACGAGCGTCATCCGCGTCATCACCAGGTACTGCGCCAACTGCTGCATCTGCATGAGGTGCGCGGCGACTGGTCCTCCCTCGTTGGCCTGCTGCCGACCTTGCGCAAAGAGAAGGCGCTGCCGGAAAGCCAACTGGCTGAGCTCGAGCTGCGTGCCTGGAGTGCGCGCCTGCACCAGGCTGGCGAGGAGGGGCTTAACGAAGGCGAAGCCGCCCTGCAGCCTCTCACCCGAGCCTGGCAGCAACTGACGTCCTCCCAACGCAACGAACCCCACCTGGTGCTCGCCTTCGCCGAGCAACTGCGCCGGCTGGGAGCGGAGGAAGAGGCCGAGGAATCCGTGCGCAGTGCAATCAAGCGCGGCTACGATGATGCCTTGGTGCGACTTTACGGCCTGCTCAGAGGTCGCGATCCGGCCCGTCAGTTACAGACGGCCGAAGGCTGGTTGAAGGAGCACCCGAGTGACGGGGCGCTGCTCCTCACCCTTGGCCGACTGTGCTTGCGCAACCGCCTCTGGGGCAAGGCAAGGGAGTACTTCGAGAGCAGCCTGAGTTTCCGTCGTGATCCGGAAACCTGCGCGGAGCTGGCTCGCCTGCTTGCGCAGATGGGAGAGGTGGAACGCAGCAACCAGCTCTTCCAGGAAGGGCTCGGCCTGCTCGACCAGCGCCTGCCGGTCTTGCCCTTGCCGGCCGAAAAGATCGCCTGATGCGAAAAGGCCTGGGAGCCCCCGGGCCGTTTTCATCGCGGCTCGCTCGGTTCAATTCCCCACATAGTCGATGCGGTAGATAGCCCCGGCGTGGTCGTCGCTAACCAGCAGGGCGCCATCCGGGGTAACCAGCACGTCCGCCGGGCGGCCCCAGACTTCCCCATCCTCCAGCCAACCCTCGGCGAACACGCTCTGGCGTTTCAGGCTGCCGTCGGGGTTAAGCTCAACCCGCTTGATCCGGTAGCCAATTTTCTCGTTGCGGTTCCAGGAGCCGTGTTCGGCGATGAACAGATTGTTGCGGTACTCCGCCGGGAACTGGCTGCCGGTGTAAAAGCGCAGACCGAGTGGCGCCACATGAGGACCGAGCTTGGCCACGGGGGAGACGAATTCGCTGCAGGGTCTCAGGGAGAACTTCGGGTCAGCCACCTCGCCGGCATGGCAGAAGGGAAAGCCGAAATGCTGGCCGGCCTTTTCCAGGCGGTTCAGCTCGCAGTCCGGCACATCGTCACCCATCAGGTCGCGGCCGTTGTCGCTGAACCAGAGCTCACCGGTCTGCGGGTGCCAGTCGAAGCCCACTGTGTTGCGCACACCGCGCGCCACCAGCTCCATGCCACTGCCATCGGCGTTCATGCGGTGGATGGCGGCGTAGAGGTCGGGGTTCTCGTTGCAGACATTGCACGGTGCGCCCACCGGCACATAGAGCTTGCCGTCAGGGCCGAAGGCGATGAACTTCCAGCCGTGGTGGGTTTCTCGCGGCAGGTCCGCATAGACCACCTCAGGCTCGGGCGGGGCATCCAGCCGCGACTCTACATCGCGCAGGCGCAGGATTCGGCTGACCGCCGAGACGTAAAGGTCGCCTCCCTTGTAGGCGACGCCGACCGGCAGCTGTAGGCCGCTGGCGACGGTGCGAACCTGGCCGCTGGAGGGCTCCAGTGCGTAGACCTTGCCCGCCGCATTGCTGCCGACGAACAAAGTCCCGCGTTCGCCCCAGGCCATCTCCCGGGCATTGGCAACCTGATCGCTCACCAGCGTGATGCGAAAGCCTTCGGGCAGCCTGATGCGATCCAGAGGCAGGGCAGCAATCGCCAGCCCAGGCAGCAGCAGAAAGGTAAGCACCAGTAGCCGACACATGGCAGTGTTCTCCGGATAGACGACCTCCACCAGCCTAGACGGTCGCCTTGAAAGCCCAAGGTGCTTTCCACTACCGTATCGCCCTTTCCGATAACCCAACGGAGCCGCCATGTCCCTGGCAAGCCCGCGTTCGCTTTTCCTGCTCGCCTTCCTCGGCTGTGTCGCCATCATGGGCGGTGCGCTTTATCTCGAACACGCCCTCGGTCTCGAGCCTTGTCCGCTGTGTGTCGTCCAGAGAGTGTTCATCATCGCCTTTGGCGTCATCTGCCTGATCGCTGCACTGCATGATCCAGAGCACATCGGGCGGCGCGTCTACGCCGTACTGGCGCTGCTGTTCTCCGCAGGCGGCGCTGCTGCTGCCGGGCGCCAGATCTGGTTGCAGAGCGTGCCGGCAGACCAATTGCCTGCCTGCCTGCCGAGCTTTGACTACATGATCGAGGCGTGGCCTTTCCTCGATATCCTCAAAACCATGCTCCACGGTACTGCCGATTGCGCGGAAGTGACCTGGACCCTGTTCGGCATGAGCATCCCCGAGTGGAGCCTGCTGGCCTTTGCCGGTTGCGTGCTGTTCTCGCTCTACCAGCTGCTGCGCCGCGCCTGACCGAATTGGGCGCATGACCTGTCATGCGCCCTTCGCTTGCGAGTTCCCGCCTGTTCTCCTGCGTTCTTTCTCTGCGCCAATCCGTCGCGCAGCGCTCAAGACTCCGGCCAGACAAGCCGCGGCCTGCCAATTAAACGCTCGTATGAATTTTTTCCCGCCAGTGCCTTGCTGGTAGTGCCCCGCGGGCATAATCTGGCCCGCACGCGCCGCCGGAATATTGCCGTTTTGGCGGTGTCTTCCCAGGATCTTGCACCGGTCGACAAAAAACCGTCTCGGAGCGGACGTATAACGGCATTACCGAATTAGGGAAGTGAGGTCGTCACCATGCTCGAAAGTTGTCAGAACGCTCAGGAACGTTGGGGTGGCGTGCACCAGCTGATCGACCGCTGGTTACAGGAACGCCAAGAGTTGGTTCGCGTCTACAGCTCGCTGAGCGACAAGCCCCAGGCCCCCAGCGCCAATGCAGAAGGGCTGCAAAGGTTTTGTGAGGTCCTGCTGGACTACGTTTCCGCAGGGCATTTCGAGGTCTACGAGCAACTGCTCAACGAGGCGAAAGCGTTTGGTGACCAACGCGGCCTCGACCTCGCCAAGCAAATCTATCCTCGCATCGAAGCCATCACCGAAGTTGCGCTGGCCTTCAACGACCGCTGCGACAACGGCGACTGCCGTGACCTCAGTTTGACGACCGAGTTGACGAATCTCGGGCAACTGCTTCACGAACGCTTCGAGCTGGAAGACTGCCTGATCGAAGTGTTGCACAACGCCCACCAGGGACAGGCCTCGCAACCGGCCTGACTGCACCCTGCTGGCGCTGGAATCGGGCCGGGGTACGCCCCGTAGGCCTTATTCCAGAGCCCTCCGGGCGTTGCCCAGCTGTCGGCGCGAACAGGGTTCCCCGGCCTTGCATTGCCAGGTTCGGATCGCTCCAGCGGAACTCTGTACCGACACCTAGTCGCAAGGCCTGTGCGGGCGGAATGGCTTGGCCTCTGGCGACTCGCGAAACAGGCGACTAGTATGGGCCAAATAACGCCCGCCAGGAGGCATACCATGTCGGCCAAGAAGAAGCCCGTAAGCACCCCGCTGCACCTGCTGCATCAGCTTTCCAACAGCCTGCTCGAACACCTCGAAAAAGCCTGCGCCCAAGCCTCGGTCGACGCTGAAAAGTTGCTGACCAAGTTGGAGAAACAGCGCGGCAAGACCCAGGAAAAACTGCATGCCGCACGCACCAAGCTGCAAGACGCGGCCAAGGCTGGCAAAGCCAAGGCGCAAGCCAAGGCCAAGGACAGCATTGGCGAACTCGAAGCCTTGCTGGACACCCTGAAGAATCGCCAGGCCGAAACCCGGACCTATATCGCCCAGCTCAAGCGCGACTCCCAGGAAAGCCTGAAGCTCGCCCAGGGCGTCGGCAAAGTACGTGAGGCTGCCACCAAAGCACTGACCTCCCGCGAAGCCAAGCCTGCTGCCGCCAAGGCGGTCGCGAAGCCGTCTGCTAAACCTGCAGCCAAACCCGTTGCCAAGGCCGTTGCTGCCAAGCCCGCGGCGAAACCAGTTGCAAAAACTGCTGCGAAGCCGGTTGCAAGGGCTGCTGCCAAGCCTGTTGCGAAGCCGGCTACCAAGGTTGCCGCTGCGAAACCTGCTGCCAAGCCAGCGGCCAAACCCGTTGCCAAGGTTGCAGCCAAGCCGGTTGCAAAGGCCGCCGCTGCCAAACCTGCCGCAGCTAAACCTGCTGCCAAGGCTGCAGCCAAGCCTGCTGCGAAGCCAGTTGCGAAGGCCGCTGCTGCCAAGCCTGCCGCAGCCAAACCTGCGCCTAAAGCTGCAGCTAAACCGGCCGCGAAACCAGCTGCTAAAGCGGCAGCCAAGCCGGCAGCGAAGCCCGTCGCTGCGGCGAAACCCGCCGCCGCCAAGCCTGCCGCCAAGCCAGCTGCGACTGCTGCCAAGCCTGCAGCCGCTGCCAAACCCGCGGCGAAGAAGCCAGCGGCTATACCGGCCGTGAAGAAAGCCGCTCCGGCCAAGCCCGCCGTAGCACCGGCTGCCGCTGCTCCGGCTGCTCCGACTGTGCCGGCTGCTGCGCCGGTTGCCAGCGTGGCGCCGACCAGCAGCAACGGTGCTTCCCCGACCTCGCCGTCGAACTAAAGCGCCAGGGCCGCGACGCGCAGTAGATCGAGCGCGTCGCGGTCCGCTCCTTCCAGCCCTGGGCAAATCCCCAGAAGCCAAGGCTGAACCTGCTCCATCCCTCCTTCTGCCCAGCCATCGGTGGCGCCTTCCAGGCGCGCCAGCAGTTTGCGCTCGGCGTCCATCTCAAGCGCCTTGATCTGCTCTCGTAACCCGGCCAACGCCTGATCGTCCTGCGCTTGCGTCCGCCAGTTCTGGCGGAGTTCACGTAACGGTTTCACCACTTGTTCCTGCCAGGGCTCGCATACCTTGTTCAGGGCGTCCAGGCGTGAGGCGTCGAACGTTGCGCCGCGTCGTCCCAGCCAGCAGGCTGTGAGCAACAGGCAGACGTCGGCGCCAGCCTCCTGAAGGCGCAGGCAGGCCTGCTCGACACCGGGCTCGGTGTAGAGGCGAAGGGCGAAAGTCCACAGGTCTGAAGTCATGGCGCTCCTCGGGCGATGGGGCGACGAAGCTGATAAACTCCGCCGCCATCATGATCCGACTGCAAAATCTCACTCTACAGCGTGGTCCGCAGCGCCTGCTAGAAGGCGCTGAAATGACCCTGCACGCCGGCCAGAAGGTCGGTCTCATCGGCGCCAACGGTGCCGGCAAATCCAGCCTGTTCGCCTTGCTGCGCGGCGAGCTGGGGCCGGATGCCGGCGATTGCCTGCTGCCCACTGATTGGCGCATAGCCCACATGCGCCAGGAAGTGGACAACCTGGAGCGCCTGGCCGTGGACTATGTGCTCGACGGCGACCAGCATCTGCGCCAGGTACAGCGTGACCTTGCTGCCGCTGAAGCTGGCCACGACGGCACTGCCATTGCCCGCCTGCACATCGAGCTGGACAGCGCCGACGGCTACACGGCGGACGCCCGCGCGCGCAAGCTGTTGGCCGGCCTTGGCTTCACCTCGGAGCAAATGGACCGCCGCGTCGGCGACTTCTCCGGCGGCTGGCGGATGCGCCTCAACCTTGCCCAAGCGCTGATGTGCCCGTCCGAACTGTTGCTGCTCGACGAGCCCACCAACCACCTGGATCTCGACGCCATCCTCTGGCTCGAAGAGTGGCTCAAGGGCTACCCGGGCACCTTGCTGCTGATCTCCCATGACCGAGACTTCCTCGACGCGGTCGTCGACAACGTCGCGCATCTGGAGCAGCAGAAGCTGACCCTGTACCGCGGTGGCTACTCGGCCTTCGAGCGCACCCGCGCCGAGCGACTGGCGCAGCAGCAACAGGCCTACGAAAAGCAGCAGGCCCAGCGTGCGCACATGGAGAAGTACATCGCCCGCTTCAAGGCGCAGGCGACCAAGGCTCGCCAGGCACAGAGCCGGATCAAGGCGCTGGAACGCCTCGAAGAGCTGGCGCCCGCCCATGTGGATTCGCCCTTCGACTTCAGCTTCCGCGAGGCCGACAAGATCTCCAGCCCGCTGCTGGATCTGTCCGAAGGCCGCTTGGGCTATGGCGACAAGGCCGTGCTCCAGCAGGTCAAGCTGCAGCTGGCGCCGGGCGCTCGCATCGGCCTGCTGGGCCCCAACGGTGCCGGCAAGTCGACCCTGATCAAGACGCTTTCCGGCGACATCGAGCCCCTCGGCGGGCGCTTGGCACGCGGTGAGAACCTGGCCATCGGCTACTTCGCCCAGCACCAGTTGGATGCGCTCGACGCCAAGGCCAGCCCGCTGCTGCACCTGCAACGTATCGCACCGAGCGAACGTGAACAGACCCTGCGCGACTTTCTCGGTGGCTTCGACTTCCGCGGTGATCGCTGCGATGAAGCGGTGGTCAATTTCTCTGGCGGCGAGAAGGCGCGTCTGGCCCTGGCATTGATCGCTTGGCAGAAACCGAACCTGCTGCTGCTCGACGAACCGACTAACCACCTCGACCTGGAAATGCGCCTTGCCCTGACCATGGCGTTGCAGGATTTCGCGGGTGCCGTCCTGGTCGTGTCCCACGACCGTCACCTGCTCAAGAGCACCACCGACGAGTTCCTGCTGGTGGCCGATGGTCGCGTGCAGAGCTTCGATGGCGACCTCGACGACTATGCCCGCTGGCTGGTGGATTACCGCGCGCGCCAGGCTCCCGTGACCGGTACACCGGTGAACCCGGACAAGACCGACAAGCGCGCCCAGCGCCAGGCCGCGGCCGCCCTGCGTCAGCAACTGGCGCCGCACAAGAAGGAAGCCGACAAGCTGGAGAAGGACCTGGGCAAGGTGCACGAGCAGTTGGCGGGCATCGAGGAACGCCTGGGCGATTCCGCCCTTTACGAGGCGGCGCGCAAGGACGAACTGCGTGAACTGCTGGCCGAGCAGGCGCGCTTGAAGTCCCGCGAGGCCGAACTGGAAGAAGCCTGGCTCCTGGCCCTGGAAACCCTGGAGGAGCTGCAGCGGCAACTGGAGACCGCGGACTGATGGATGACCTGCAACTCCTGACCGCCTGGAGCGAGCCGCTGATCCGCGCAGCGCAGGTACTGCTGATCGTGCTGCTGGCCTGGCTGGTGCAGCGCATCGTCACCCGCGGCATCACCCGTCTCGGGCAACGTTATCCCCAGCTGCCTTCCGAGCTGATGTTGCCCCTGCGTGGGCTCCTGCGCTGGATGATTCTCGGCAGTGCTTTCATGCTGGTGCTGGAGCGCTTCGGCGTGTCGGCCGAAGTGCTGTGGACCGCCCTGACCGGATTTGCAGCCGTGGCCGCCGTCGCTTTCTTTGCCATCTGGAGTGTGCTCTCCAACATGTTCTGCGCGGTGCTGATCTTCTCCCTGGGGCCGTTTCGCCTGGGGGACAAGGTGGAGGTCATAGAAAGCGCTGACAAGCCGGGCGTGAAGGGCAGGGTGATCGCCATCAACCTCTTCTACACCACCCTCGAAGATCTCAGCGAAGGCAGCCAAGGCGCGCTGGTGCAGGTGCCCAACAGCCTGTTCTTCCAGAAAGCGGTGCGCCGCTGGCGCTGACGGTACTGGGCAGCGGTTGGACGAAGGGGTAGGCTCTGCGGCCTGCCTTTTTTCGTTTCCGAGGTATCTGCCGTGGCGCTTCAGACTTGGCTCGCTTTCCTGGTCGCCTGCTGGGTGATCAGTCTGTCACCGGGTGCCGGTGCCATCGCCTCCATGTCTTCCGGCCTGCAATACGGCTTCCTGCGTGGCTACTGGAACGCGCTTGGCCTGCAGATCGGCCTGGCCCTGCAGATTGCCATCGTCGCCGCCGGCGTCGGCGCCATCCTCGCCACCTCCGCCCTGGCCTTCAGCCTGATCAAGTGGTTCGGCGTGATCTACCTGATCTACCTCGCGGTGAAGCAGTGGAAAGCATTACCCAGCGACCTCAGCAACGATTCCGCCGAACGCCCCATCGGACGCCCGCTCACCTTGGTGCTGCGCGGCTTTTTGGTGAACTTCAGCAACCCCAAGGCGATTGTCTTCATGCTCGCCGTGCTGCCGCAGTTCATTGATCCCCACGCGCCGCTGGTGGAGCAATATCTGGTGATGGGCGTGACCATGATCACCGTCGACCTGATCGTCATGGCCGGCTACACCGGCCTCGCCGCCCGCGTCCTGCGTCTGCTGCGCACGCCGGGTCAGCAGCGGGTGATGAACCGCAGCTTCGCCGCACTGTTCGTCGGTGCCGCAGCATTGCTGGCGACCGTGCGCCGGGCGCCAGTCTGAGCTGCGCATCTCCCGGCGAGCAGGCGCTCGCCGGGCGTCTTCCTGTCGGAAAACTCTTTCCGGCGATCTGTCCAAAGGATTTTTAACCCTGCTACAGGCCACGTTTGGCGGGGTCTGTAGCCAAGTCGTGCGACAAATCACCGCAGCGGGTCAAGCTATCCGGGGTTGAGCTGAATCGTTAGGAAGGTAACAATTCCACTCCCCATTCTCATTTGAGATTGACTCATGTTCCCGATTCCGAGATTGCTCAGCTGGCTCCTGATGCCGCTGATGGCGCTCTGCAGTTTCAGCCTGATGGCCGACCCGGCCGACGGCGCCGCCCAGGCACTGCACCTGCTCAGTTACATTGGTGCCGACTACCCTGCCACCGTGGTCGATGGCAAGGTCATCGACCACGGTGAATACCGCGAACAGATCGAATTCCTCGGTGTGCTGCAGGGCCTGATCGTTGCCCTGCCGGCTCGTGATGGCCAGAAGGACCTGGAACAGGGCGTCGCCAGCCTGCACCGGGCCATCGAAAGCAAGCAGGATGGGGCCGCCGTGGCCCGTCAGGCGCGTCAGTTGGCCACCCGACTGGCGGCGACCTACGAGGTCAGCCAGGCTCCGCTCATCACCCCTGACCCCGCCCGTGGCGCACCACTTTATGCCCAGCATTGCAGCGTCTGCCACGGTGACACCGGTGCTGGTGACGGCCCGGCGGGCCTGGGGCTGGAGCCGCCACCGGCCAATCTGCGCGATCAGGCGCGGATGGACCGGATGAGCCTCTACGACCTCTACAACACGCTCGGCCTGGGCGTTGAAGGCACCGATATGCCGGCCTTCATCGACCAGCTGGATGATCGTCAGCGCTGGGATCTGGCCAGCTACGTCGCCGGCTTCAGCGCCGATTCTTCGGTGAAAGGTCAGGCCATCTCCCTCGGGGAGTTGGCAGGCCGCACGCCGGAGGAAGTCGGCGTCAGCCAAGGCGCTGCGGCCCAGGCGTTGTTCCGCGCCCAGCGGGCCCAGCCGCCGATACAGCAGCGCGGGCCCAAGGAGCTGATCGGCCATACCCGCGCGACCCTGGAACAGAGTCTCAAGGCCTACCGTGATGGCGATGCCGACCAGGCCTACGACCTTTCGGTCGCTGCCTACCTCGAAGGCTTCGAGTTGGTGGAAAGCTCCCTCGACAACCTCGATGCGGTGCAGCGCAAGGCCACCGAGCGTGCGCTGATGGCTTACCGGCAGGCCCTGCAGGATCGCCAGTCCGTGGGGCAGGCGGCGCAGTTGCTGGAGCAGGCAAAGTCTGAGCTGGACAAGTCCGCGAACTTGCTGGGTGGCGACGGGTTGAGCGGCTCGCTGAGTTTTATCTCCAGTCTGCTGATCCTGTTGCGTGAGGGCCTGGAGGCGATCCTGGTGCTGGCGGCGATCCTCGCCTTCCTGCGCAAAACCGGCCAGGAGCATGCGGTACGCGGCGTCCACGTCGGTTGGGGGCTGGCCGTCGTTACCGGCTTCGCGACCTGGGCGGTGGCGGCCTTCCTGATCGATGTCGGTGGTGCCCAGCGCGAGCTGATGGAAGGCTTCACCGCGCTGTTCGCCTGCGTGATGGTGCTCTGGCTCGGTGTGTGGATGCACGACCGCCGCCATGCGGCTGCCTGGCAGAGCTATATCAAGGAACATCTGCTGAGCAGCAGCGGCCGCTTCGGCTTTGCGACCCTGGCGTTCTTCTCGGTGTACCGCGAGCTGTTCGAAGTGATCCTTTTCTACGAAACCCTCTGGCTGCAGGCCGGCCCGGCCGGTCACAGCATGGTGATTGCCGGTGCGGTGACTGCGCTGGTGCTGCTGGTGGGACTGGCGTGGCTCATCCTGCGCGGTTCGGCGAAGCTACCGCTTGGAACTTTCTTCATGGCCAACGCCATCCTGCTTTGTGCCCTGTCGGTGGTGTTCGCCGGCCACGGCGTGGCGGCGCTGCAGGAAGCCGGGGTGCTGGGCACCCGTCCGGTAGCCTTCTTCGAGTTCGACTGGCTGGGCATCCATCCGGACGCCTACACCCTGTCGGCGCAGGCGCTGTCGCTGTTGGCCATCGCGGCGCTCTATGGACGCAGCTGGCTGCGCGAGCGCGACGCGGCCCCGGCCTGAATCCGGGGCGAGGGGTGTAAACTCCTCGCCCTTTTTCATTTCGGAAGGTGAAACCAATGCGCGTCTGGATCGATGCCGATGCCTGCCCCCGGGCGGCCAAGGACCAGGTGATCAAGTTCGCCCTGAAGCGCAAGTTCGAGGTGGTGCTGGTGGCCGGGCAGAGCCAGGTCAAGCCGGCCTTTGCCTGTGTGCGATTGGTAGTGGTGCCCAGCGGCCCGGATGCGGCCGACGACTACCTGGTTGAGAACGCCGTCCCCGGCGAACTCGTGATCTGCAGCGACGTGCCGCTGGCCGATCGCCTGGTGAAGAAGGGCGTGGTTGCACTCGATCCGCGCGGTCGTGAGTTCGACGAACGCAACATGGGCGAGCGCCTGGCGGTGCGTAACCTGCTCACCGACTTGCGCGACCAGGGCCAGATGGGCGGTGGCCAGGCGGCCTACGGTGAGAAGGAGCGGCAGGCCTTCTCCAACGCGCTGGATCGGCTGCTAACGAAACTTAGCCGAGGCTGATGTGGAGGGCACGCCTGCGGCCTGCTTGGCGAATGAATTCGCCCCTTCTACAGGATGAGCCCGGTCACGATCTGCTCAGCCACAGAGGTAAGTACCGGTGCCCACCGCCACCAGCGTGCCGTCGTCGGCGTGCAGTTCCGAACGCACCACGGCTACCTTGTTGCCTGAGCGCAGCAGCACGGCGGTGGCGGTGAAGTGCTGGCCACGACCGGGGCGCAGGTAGTCGATACGCAGGTCGATGGTGCCGAGCTTGGATAGCCGCGCCATGCGCTCCGTTGTGGATAAGTGCTGGTGCCGTTCGAAGGCGCCGATCAATGCCATGGCACCACCCACTACATCGAGCAGGCTGGAAATCACCCCGCCGTGGAGGATGCCGTGGACGAAGTTGCCGATCAGTTCGTCCTTCATGGGCAGGTGCATGACCACTTTCCCGGTGCTCATCTCGCCGAGCTGGATGCCGAGCACTCGATTGAACGGAATGCGTTCGAAGAAGCCCGCAACGGCCTGTTGCAGGTCAGGGGTGAGGATGAAGTCGGTCTGGCTCATGGCGCCTCCTGGATACATCGATGCTTCGACGCTGCCGCAGAAACGGCCGGGGTGCCAGAGGGGCGGCGGGAGAGGCGGGAGGATTGGCCGGATCGACACGGAGCGGGTGGCTGGCGCCACCCGCTCGGGGGACTTCAGTGGGCCAGTTCCAGCACCCGGTCCACCAGTTTGTAGATGCCGGCGGCGGCTTCGCTGATGGACTGCGCCAGCATGTAGGCCGGGGTGGTCACCAGCTTGCGCCTCTCGTCTTCGACGATTTCGCTGACCACGCAGTCCACGTGCTGGGCGCCCATTTCCGCCAGGGCAGCTGCAGTACCGGCGTCGTTGCCGATGGTGCAGCTCACGCCCTCGCCGTAGATCTTCGCCGCCAGCGCCGGGGCGATGCAGATCAGACCCACGGGTTTGCCCGCCTCGGCAAAACCTCGGGCGGCGGCCAGCACGTCGGGCTGGACGGTACAGTTGGCGCCGCTGATGGCGAAGTCAGAAAGGTTCTTTGCTGCGCCGAAGCCACCGGGAACGATCAGGGCGTCGAAGTCGGCGGCATTCAGTTCACGCACGTCCTTGATCTCGCCACGGGCGATACGAGCTGATTCCACCAGCACGTTCCGGCTCTCCGGCATCTCGTCGCCGGTGGTGTGGTTGATCACATGGTGCTGTGCGATGTTCGGTGCGAAACACTGGACCTTGGCACCGCGCTGGTCCAGGCGCAGCAAGGTGACCACGCTCTCGTGGATCTCCGCACCGTCATAAACGCCACAGCCGGACAGGATCACGGCAACTTTCTTGGTCATGGACATCTCCAGGTCATTGGGCCGGCCCGAGATTTTCGCGCAGGAACGCAAGCGCGCGTCGCTGGGCATCCTGGGCTGGGCCGGGTTGGTAGGTATTCAGGTCGCTGCGCTGGTCGAAGACGTGGTCGGCATCGCCGTACTGCACCAGTTCCAGACGTGCATCGTCCAGACTGTCGAGGGCCGAGAGGCACTGCTTGTGGTCGGTGATGTGGTCCTTGCCGCCGAGGAACATCAGCACCGGCGTGTTGTGGCCAAGGCCTGCACGCAGGTGGGCGGGGAAGCCGCAGTAGGGGTAGTAGGCGATCACGCCACGCACGCCGGCCAGCGCTCCTTTGCCTGTGGCAGGGAAGCCGTGGCCGGCACTGCCGTCATAGGAGAGGGCGTCGAGGATGGTCCAGCCGCCGTGGGAATAACCAAGCAGGGCCAGCTTGCTACTGTCGATGGCCGGGTTCTTCCGTGCCAGTGCCAGGGCAGCGTATACGTCGATGGCGCGTTCGTTGCCCCACAGGCGCTTGCCGTCGCAAACCGGACGCCAGTTCTCGATGCCGCGCGCGGCGTGGCTGTCGACGAACATCACGGCGTAGCCGGCGGGCAGTAGCCAGGCGTTCACGTTGCGCACGAACAACGGGCTCTGACCGCTGCAGCCGTGGAACACCAGCACGGTGGGAAAGGGGCCGCTGCCTTCCGGCGTGAACAGATCCAGGTGAGGTGCCAGGCGCTGCTCCGTCGCAGGCAGGTCGGCGGTTTGCGGGAGCAGGGCAGCGCGATAGGGATAGAGTCCAAGCAGGGCCGCGCAGGCCAGGAGAAGCAGGACTATCAGGGCGGGTTTCAGGAGTTTGCGCATGCTGTCGTCATATGCCGCTTGGGTTGGCACGCCATGCCGAGGGGGCGGGTCGGCTGCGGGAGTAGCATCCCGGGTACTGAACGAAAGTAGCCTGTGCTTGGCGAGCTTTCGTCCAGACCCTGACGAGCAATCCTAGCAGGCCGGAGAATCGGGTCGCGAGCGCTGCGCCAATCCTCTTTGCCGCCTGTGGGTCACCGGACAAGAACGACGACAAGGCTGCCCCATGAATTACGTCCTCTATGCAGTGCCCTTCTTCTTCCTGCTGATCGGTATCGAACTGATCGCCGACCGCTGGCGCGGAATGAACACCTACCGTACCGCCGACGCCTTGAACAGCCTGAGCGCTGGCGTGCTGTCCACTACCAGCGGACTGCTGACCAAAGTGGTGGGGGTGCTGACCTATTCCGTCGCCTGGGAGCACCTGGCGATCTTCGAGCTGTCGGCGTCGAACCTCTGGGTATGGCTGCTGGCGTTCGTCTTCTACGACTTCTGCTACTACTGGAACCACCGTTTGGGCCACGAGCGCAACGTGCTCTGGGCGGCTCACTCAGTGCATCACCAGAGCGAGGAGTACAACCTCTCCACCGCCCTGCGCCAGACCAGTACGGGGTTTCTTTTCGGCTGGATCTTCTACCTGCCCATGGCCCTCGCCGGCGTGCCTCCCCTGGTGTTCCTCACCGTGGGCGCGATGAACCTGCTGTACCAGTTCTGGGTGCACACGCGCCATGTGCCCAAGCTGGGCTGGTTCGAGTGGATCTTCATCACGCCGTCCAACCACCGCGTCCATCATGCGCAGAACCCGGTCTACATGGATCGTAACTACGGCGGCGTTTTCATTCTCTGGGACCGCCTGTTCGGCACCTTCCAGGAAGAGCTTGACGAGGAGCCGGTGATCTTCGGTGTGACTACGCCGCTGGCGAGCTGGAACCCGATCTGGGCCAACCTGCAGTTCTATGTGCAGCTCTGGCGCGACGCGGTGCGCGCCGAATCCGGGTGGGACAAGCTGCGCATCTGGTTCATGCGCACGGGCTGGCGTCCGGCGGATGTTGCTGAACGTTATCCACAGGCCAAGCCCGATCTGTCGCGCTTCGCCAAGTTCGAGGTGCCCCTGGGCCTTGCGCAGAAGTGGTATGCCGGGTTGCAGTTCGCCCTCTACGTCGTGGCCGGTACCTGGTTGCTGGGCAGTGGTAGCGAGGCTTCGCTGGCCGGGCTCTGGCTGGCCTGGGCCTGGATGGCCTTTGGGCTTTATGTGATCGGTAGCTGGCTGGAGAACCGCCCTTGGGCACGCTGGCTGGAGTTGGCGCGGCTGGCAGTCAATTGGCCGACCCTCTGGGCTGGCGCGGCGCTGGGGCTGCTGCCGCTGGGGGCGATGGGGTGGGGATTGCTGGCGCTTTACAGTCTGGTCAGTCTGGTCGCACTGTTCGGCCTGCCGCGCCGCGAGGCAGCGCTGGCTGTCTGAATCAGTTGTCCTTGCCGTTGTTGCGCAGGCGGCGTCTCAGCCAGAGTAGGCCGCCAAGGGCGAGCAGGCCGCCGAGTACCATCAGCTCGTAGCGTTTGAGGTTGCCCAGCATGCCTTCGAGCACGGCGCCGAAGTGGAAGGCGGCAAAACCGAGGGCCAGGGCCCAGACCAGCGCACCGATGCCATTGAGGATCAGGTAGCGCAGTGGCGGGTAGCCGGACAGGCCGATGGCCACTGGCATCACGGTGCGCAGTCCGTAGACGAAGCGGAAGCTCAGGACCCAGATATCCGGGTGACGGCGGATATGTGCCAGGGCGCGGTCGCCCATGGCCTGCCAGCGCGGCTTTCGGGCAAGGATCTGACGGCCCTTGTGGCGGCCCAGGTAGTACCAGAGCTGGTCGCCGGCATAGCTGCCGAAGAACGCCGTGGCAACCACGGCGTTGATGTCCATGTAGCCCCGGAAGGCGAGAAAGCCGGCCAGGACCAGGATCGTCTCACCCTCGAAGAAGGTGCCGAGGAAGAGGGCGAAGTAGCCGAAATCCTGGAGAAATTGTTGCAGCATGGTTGGGGTGCGCAGCGAAATGAACGCGCAGCCTAACCGGGTTGGCGCCCCGGGAAAAGCTCCGGCCCGCGCCGATTGCCATCAGATTGACCCCGGACAATGCTCACATGGCGCCTACAGAGGCGCATTACGCCGGTCGACGTGACCGTGAGTCGCTGTCGCGCGTTGTTACCATTCGGTCATAATCGGCGCTTATATTTGTCACACTGCGTCCGTTCCGGGCCCTGGAGTCTGCTGTGAGCTTTACCCCCGCCAATCGCCTGTTCCCTGCAACCCGCCTGCGCCGCAATCGTCGTGACGATTTCTCCCGCCGCCTGGTACGCGAGAACGTCCTGACCGTAGACGACCTGATCCTCCCCGTATTCGTGCTGGACGGTGAAAACCGCCGCGAAGCCGTGCCTTCGATGCCGGGCGTTGAGCGCCTGTCCATCGATCTGCTGCTCAAGGAAGCCGAGGCCTGGGTCAACCTGGGCATCCCGGCGCTGGCGCTGTTCCCGGTGACGCCGCTGGAAAAGAAATCCCTCGACGGCGCCGAGGCCTGGAACCCGAATGGCATTGCCCAGCGCGCCATCCGCGCCTTGCGTGACCGCTTCCCGGAACTCGGCGTGATCAGCGACGTGGCCCTGGACCCCTTCACCACCCACGGTCAGGACGGCATCCTCGACGAGAACGGCTACGTGCAGAACGATGTGACCGTCGATGCGCTGGTGAAGCAGGCGTTGTCCCATGCCGAAGCCGGCGCCCAGGTAGTGGCCCCCTCGGACATGATGGACGGCCGCATCCAGGCCATCCGCGAGGCCCTGGAGCTGGCCGACTTCCCCAACGTACGCATCATGGCCTACTCGGCCAAGTACGCCAGCGCCTACTACGGCCCCTTCCGTGATGCGGTCGGCTCCGCCGCCAACCTCGGCAAGGGCAACAAGGCCAGCTACCAGATGGACCCGGCCAACACCGACGAGGCCCTGCATGAAGTGGCCGCGGACCTGGCCGAAGGCGCCGACATGGTGATGGTCAAGCCCGGTATGCCCTACCTCGACATCGTTCGTCGGGTGAAGGATGAATTCCGCGTGCCGACTTTTGTCTATCAGGTCAGCGGCGAGTACGCGATGCACATGGCGGCGATCCAGAACGGCTGGCTGAGCGAGGCCGTCATCCTCGAATCCCTGGTGGCCTTCAAACGCGCCGGCGCCGATGGCATCCTCACCTATTTCGCCGTACGCGCCGCAGAAATGCTCAAGACGGGAGCTTGATCTCCCCCCAGGAACTGCAGATGAACACCGAAGGACTCAATCCAAGCGCTTTGCTCGAACCCCTGAAAGAGGCCACAGAGATTCCGGTGGCCCCGGAGGAACCGGTCGCCGAGGCGGCACCTGCCCCCGCTCCGGCGCCCGCTCCGGCACCACTGGTGTTGCCGAGCCTGGATGACAGCAGCCTGTACATTCATCGTGAGCTGTCTCAGTTGCAGTTCAACATCCGCGTGCTGGAGCAGGCGCTGGATGAGTCCTATCCATTGCTCGAACGTCTGAAGTTCCTGCTGATCTTCTCCAGTAACCTGGACGAGTTTTTCGAAATCCGCGTCGCCGGCCTGAAGAAGCAGATCACCTTCGCTCGCGAACAGGCTGGCGCCGATGGCCTGCTGCCGCACCAGGCGATGGCGCGCATCAGCGAGCTGGTGCACGAACAGGTCACCCGCCAGTACAGCATCCTCAACGACATCCTCTTGCCGGAGCTGGCCAAGCATCAGGTCAACTTCATCCGTCGCCGCTACTGGACCGCCAAGCTGAAGGCCTGGGTGCGCCGCTACTTCCGCGACGAGATCGCGCCGATCATCACCCCCATCGGCCTGGACCCGACGCACCCCTTCCCGTTGTTGGTGAACAAGAGCCTGAACTTCATCGTCGAGCTGGAAGGTGTGGATGCCTTCGGCCGCGACTCCGGCCTGGCGATCATCCCCGCACCGCGCCTGCTGCCGCGGGTCATCCGGGTGCCGGAAGACATCAGCGGAGCGGGAGACAACTTCGTCTTCCTGTCCTCGATGATCCACGCCCATGCCGATGACCTGTTCCCCGGCATGAAGGTGAAAGGCTGCTACCAGTTCCGCCTGACCCGTAACGCCGATCTCTCGGTGGACACCGAAGACGTCGATGACCTTGCCCGCGCTCTGCGTGGCGAGCTGTTCTCGCGCCGCTACGGCGACGCGGTACGGCTGGAAGTGGCCGACACCTGTCCGAAGAACCTCTCGGACTACCTGCTCAAACAGTTCGGCCTGGCTGAGAGCGAGCTGTATCAGGTCAACGGTCCGGTGAACCTGACGCGCCTGTTCAGCATCACCGGCCTGGAAAGCCATCCGGAACTGCAGCACTCGACGTTCACCCCGGTGATCCCCAAGCTGCTGCAGAAGGCCGAGAACCTGTTCGGCGTGGTGGGCAAGCAGGACATCCTGCTGCTGCATCCCTTCGAATCCTTTACCCCGGTGGTGGATTTCCTGCGCCAGGCCGCCAAGGACCCCAATGTCCTGGCGATCAAGCAGACCCTCTACCGCGCCGGTGCCAACTCCGAGATCGTCGACTCCCTGGTGGAAGCGGCGCGCAACGGCAAGGAAGTCACCGTGGTGATCGAATTGCGCGCGCGTTTCGACGAGGAGTCCAACCTGCAGCTGGCGAGCCGTCTGCAGCAGGCGGGTGCCGTGGTGATCTACGGCGTCGTTGGCTTCAAGACCCACGCCAAGATGATGCTGATCCTGCGTCGCGAGAACGGCGAGTTGCGCCGTTACGCGCACCTGGGGACCGGCAACTACCACGCGGGTAACGCGCGTCTGTATACCGACTACAGCATGCTGACCGCCGACGATGCGCTTTGCGAAGACCTGCACAAGCTGTTCAACCAACTGATCGGCATGGGCAAGACCCTGCGCATGAAGAAGCTGCTGCACGCGCCCTTCACCCTGAAGAAGACGCTGCTCGACATGATCGCCCGTGAGGCTCTGCATGCCAGTGAAGGCAAGCCGGCGCACATCATGGTCAAGGTCAATGCGCTGACCGATCCCAAGGTCATCCGCGCGCTCTACAAGGCCAGCCAGAGCGGCGTGCGCATCGATTTGGTGGTGCGCGGCATGTGCTGCCTGCGCCCCGGTATTCCCGGTGTGTCGCACAACATCCAGGTGCGTTCGATCATTGGCCGCTTCCTCGAGCACAGCCGGATCTACTACTTCCTCAACGGTGGCGATGAGAAGATGTACCTCTCCAGCGCCGACTGGATGGAGCGCAACCTAGACATGCGCGTCGAGACCTGCTTCCCGGTGGAAGGCAAGAAGCTGCTTACTCGCGTGAAGAGGGAGCTGGAGGCTTACATCAGCGATAACACCCAGAGCTGGGTGCTGCAGCCGGATGGTCGCTACCTGCGCAACAGCCCGAGCGGCAACCAGAACTCGCGCAACGCCCAGGCAACGCTGCTGGACAAACTGACCAACCCGCCGATCAGCTCACGCTGAGTGCGGACATGAAAACGGGGCCTTCGGGCCCCGTTGTCATTGTCGAGTCTTGCAGGGTGGGGAGCGTCTTTCATGCCGCCCCCTCCTTGCTACCTCAGCTCACCTTCAGCGCGAAATCGATGCGCTTCAGCCACTCGGCTTCCTGCTCGAAATCCGCTTGCGTCAGCGGGTTGGCTTCCAGCCAGTCTTTCGGGAATTGCACTTCAAGGCTGTTGTCGGCGGCCTTGAGTTTCACTTCAGGCATGGCCGAGGTGCCCCGGATGTGGTGGAAGAGAATGGCGAAGCGCAGCAGCACACAGAGACGCAGCAGCTTCACGCCCTCTTCGCCGAATTCGGCGAACCTGTCCTTGGGGATGTTGCGGCGGTGGCCGCGCACCAGCAGGGCCAGCATCAACTGGTCCTGGCGGGAGAAGCCGGGCAGGTCCGAGTGCTCGATCAGGTAGGCGCCGTGCTTGTGGTAGTGGTAGTGGGCGATGTCCATGCCGATCTCGTGGACCCGTGCTGCCCACAGCAGCAGGTCGCGGTGCCAGTCATCGTCCAAGCCCCAGCTGTCCGCGACCTTTTCCAGGGCCGCCAGCGCCTTGGCCTCGACCCGCGCGGCCTGCTCCAGATCCACATGGCAGCGCTCCATCAGGGCGCTCAGGGTGCGCTCGCGGACATCCTCGTGGTGGTGGCGGCCCAGCAAGTCGTAAAGTACGCCTTCGCGCAGGGCACCTTCTGAGTGGGTCATGCGCTTGAGTTCGAGTGCTTCGAAGATGGCCTCGGCAATCGCCAGGCCGGCCGGGAAGATGGGGCGGCGATCCGGCTTGATGCCGTCCAGGTCGATCTTCTCGACGTCGCCCAGCTTGAATAATTTGCGCTTGAGCCAGGCCAGGCCTTCCGGGTTGATCTCGCCATTGCCCAGGCCCGCGGCCTGGATCGCAAGGCCCACCGCGCGGATGGTGCCGGAGGCGCCTACGGCTTCCTGCCAGCCGAGGCGGCGCAGGCTGTACTCGATGCCCATCAGCTCCAGGCGCGCTGCCGTATAGGCCTGCGCATAGCGAGCCGGGGTGATCTTGCCGTCGCGGAAGTAGCGTTGGGTGTAGCTCACACAGCCCATCTGCAGGCTTTCCCGCAGCTGTGATTCGAAGCGCTGGCCGATGATGAATTCGGTGCTGCCGCCGCCGATGTCTGCCACCAGGCGGCGGCCGGGGGTGTCCGGCAGGGTGTGGGAGACGCCCAGGTAGATGAGTCGCGCTTCCTCGCGGCCGGAGATGACTTCCACCGGGTGTCCGAGGACTTCTTCGGCGCGGCGGATGAACTCAGCGCGGTTGTGCGCCTCGCGGAGGGCGTTGGTGCCAACGATGCGCACCGCGCCCTCCGGCAGGCCGGCAATCATCTGGGCGAAGCGGCGCAAGCAATCGAGGCCGCGCTGCATGGACTCCTCGCTGAGGTTGCGTGCCTCGTCCAGGCCTGCCGCCAGCTGCACCTTGTCGCCGAGCCGTTCCAGGATGCGGATCTCACCGTGGTCGACCTTGGCCACCACCATGTGGAAGCTGTTCGAGCCGAGGTCGATGGCGGCGATCAGGGACGGGATTTCGACGGGCTTTTGCGGCATGGTTTCGGGTCTCGAGGCTGAACCGCGCAATCCTGCCACGGTTGCCCGGTCGCGCCAATGCGAATAGCGGTACGTTGGTACCAGTATGGCTTGGGCCGGCAGCGGTCGGTTGAGTGCGGTTTTCTGGCGAATAGCTGGCTGTGCAAACTATAGGTGGGATATGACAGTCACGCGTCATAGGGCCAGTGGTCTGCTCAGGCAGCCCCGGATCGGCTGCCGGATTGACGCCGGCCCGCGCATCTATCAGTTTTTCCCCGTAACACCATAGCGAAGCTCAATCGCCTTCGGCTTTCGGTCCCGGAAAAGCCGGGCTATGATGGCTCCACTTTTTTGCTTCCGAACCACGGAGATTCTTCCATGAGCGAATTCATCACCAACGTCACCGATGCCAGCTTCGAGCAAGACGTGCTCAAAGCCGAAGGCGCGGTGCTGGTCGACTACTGGGCCGAGTGGTGCGGTCCATGCAAGATGATTGCCCCGGTCCTCGACGAAATCTCCAAGGACTACCAGGGCAAACTGAAAGTCTGCAAGCTGAACATCGACGAGAACCAGGACACCCCGCCGAAGTACGGTGTGCGTGGCATCCCGACCCTGATGCTGTTCAAGAACGGCAACGTCGAAGCGACCAAGGTAGGTGCCCTGTCCAAGTCCCAGCTGGCTGCCTTCCTCGACGCCAACATCTGATTCGCGCGGCCTCCAGCGCCGCCGAAGCCGCATCAGAAGCGTCCCGGAAAAGCCCCGCGCAAAGCGGGGCTTTTTCATTGGCCGGCACTAGACTCCCCGTTGCGCCGGTGTTACATTCGGACCGCTGCTCTTTCTCGCAGCCCTCCACGCCGTCGCCGACGCACTCCTATTCGAATAAGCACAGCGATCCTGTCGCCTTCTCAGCGGCGCGGCCTAAAAAGCTCAATGCTTTCCCTTCTCCATATCTATCTACGTCATTCCTATGAATCTG
The DNA here is from genome assembly GCF_038440135.1 of Pseudomonas sp. OTU5201. Lineage (NCBI taxonomy): Bacteria > Pseudomonadati > Pseudomonadota > Gammaproteobacteria > Pseudomonadales > Pseudomonadaceae > Pseudomonas > Pseudomonas sp. OTU5201. The sequence goes on from NZ_JASATC010000003.1 coordinate 114,349, forward strand.
ACCGAACTCAAGCAAAAGCCGATTGGCGAACTTCTGGAAATGTCCGACGCCATGGGCCTGGAGAACATGGCCCGTTCGCGCAAGCAGGACATCATTTTCGCCCTGCTGAAAAAGCACGCGAAGAGCGGCGAGGAGATCTCTGGTGACGGTGTGCTGGAGATCCTCCAGGACGGCTTCGGCTTCCTGCGCTCCGCTGACTCTTCCTATCTGGCCGGCCCTGACGACATCTACGTCTCCCCGAGTCAGATCCGCCGCTTCAACCTGCGGACCGGCGACACCATAGTTGGCAAGATTCGTCCTCCGAAGGAAGGCGAGCGTTACTTCGCGTTGCTCAAGGTCGACTCGATCAACTACGACCGCCCCGAGAACGCCAAGAACAAAATCCTGTTCGAGAACCTCACGCCCCTGTTCCCCAATGAGCGGCTGAAGATGGAAGCCGGCAACGGCTCCACAGAGGACCTCACCGGCCGCGTGATCGATCTCTGCGCACCGATCGGCAAGGGCCAGCGTGGCCTGATCGTGGCGCCGCCGAAGGCGGGCAAGACCATCATGCTGCAGAACATCGCAGCCAACATCACCCGCAATAACCCCGAGTGCCACCTGATCGTCCTGCTGATCGACGAGCGCCCGGAAGAAGTGACCGAGATGCAGCGCACCGTGCGCGGCGAAGTGGTCGCCTCCACCTTCGACGAGCCGCCGACGCGCCACGTGCAGGTCGCCGAGATGGTGATCGAGAAGGCCAAGCGCCTGGTCGAGCACAAGAAGGACGTGGTTATCCTGCTGGACTCCATCACCCGTCTGGCACGTGCCTACAACACCGTGATTCCGAGCTCCGGCAAGGTACTCACCGGTGGTGTCGACGCCCATGCCCTGGAGAAGCCCAAGCGCTTCTTCGGCGCCGCGCGCAACATCGAGGAGGGCGGCTCGCTGACCATCCTCGCCACTGCGCTGGTCGAAACCGGCTCGAAGATGGATGAAGTCATCTACGAAGAGTTCAAGGGCACCGGTAACATGGAACTGCCGTTGGACCGTCGCATCGCTGAGAAGCGTGTGTTCCCGGCCATCAACATCAACAAATCCGGTACCCGCCGTGAAGAGTTGCTGACCGCCGATGACGAGCTGCAGCGCATGTGGATCCTGCGCAAGCTGCTGCACCCGATGGATGAGATCGCCGCCATCGAGTTCCTGCTCGACAAGCTGAAAGACACCAAGACCAACGACGAATTCTTCCTGTCGATGAAGCGCAAGTAAGTCTTGGATGTGCCGCAAGAGCCGGGGAAACCCGGCTTTTGCGTTTCTGTGCTGGCCCTTTGTCCTTCTGAATAACCCAGTTCGGCGCTAAACTTTGCGCCCCGACCTGCACGCCCCAAGAGGCTCAAGCATGCAGTATCGCGATCTGCGCGACTTTATTAGCGGCCTGGAACGGCGCGGCGAGCTCAAGCGCATCGCCACCCCGGTTTCGCCCGTGCTGGAAATGACCGAAATCTGCGACCGAACCCTGCGCAAGCAAGGCCCGGCACTGCTCTTCGAGAAACCCACCGGCTTCGACATCCCGGTGCTCGGCAACCTCTTCGGCACCCCCGGACGCGTGGCATTGGGGATGGGCGCCGAGGACGTCAGCGAGCTGCGGGAGATCGGCAAACTGCTGGCCTTCCTCAAAGAGCCCGAGCCGCCCAGGGGTCTGAAGGACGCCTGGTCCAAGCTACCGATCTTCAAGAAGGTCATTGCCATGGCGCCCAAGGTGCTGAAGGACGGCCCCTGCCAGGAAGTGGTGGAGGAGGGCGATGATGTCGACCTCACCAGGCTGCCGGTGCAGACCTGCTGGCCTGGCGATGTCGCCCCGCTGATCACCTGGGGCCTGACCGTTACCCGTGGCCCGAACAAGGAGCGACAGAATCTTGGTATCTATCGTCAGCAAGTGATTGGCCGGAACAAGGTCATCATGCGCTGGCTGAGCCATCGTGGCGGCGCCTTGGATTACCGCGAGTGGTGCGCCAAGCATCCAGGCCAGCCATTCCCGGTGGCAGTCGCCCTGGGCGCTGATCCAGCGACCATCCTCGGTGCCGTTACCCCGGTGCCGGACTCTCTCTCCGAATACGCTTTCGCCGGACTGCTGCGGGACAATCGCACCGAGCTGGTGAAGTGCCGTGGCAATGACCTGCAGGTGCCGGCCAGTGCCGAAATTGTTCTCGAAGGGGTGATCCATCCCGGCGAGATGGCCGATGAAGGCCCCTATGGTGACCACACCGGCTACTACAACGAAGTTGACAGCTTCCCGGTGTTCACGGTGGAACGCATCACTCGCCGCCAGAAACCGATTTACCACAGCACCTACACCGGACGGCCACCGGATGAGCCGGCCATCCTTGGCGTGGCGCTGAACGAAGTCTTCGTGCCGATCCTGCAGAAGCAGTTCCCCGAGATCGTCGACTTCTACCTGCCGCCGGAAGGCTGCTCCTACCGCATGGCGGTGGTGACCATGAAGAAGCAGTACCCCGGCCACGCCAAGCGCGTAATGCTGGGTGTCTGGTCGTTCCTGCGACAGTTCATGTACACCAAGTTCGTCATAGTCACCGACGACGACGTCAATGCGCGGGACTGGAACGACGTGATCTGGGCCATCACCACGCGCATGGATCCCAAACGCGACACGGTGATGATCGACAACACGCCGATCGACTACCTGGACTTCGCTTCGCCCATCTCCGGCCTCGGCTCGAAGATGGGCCTGGACGCCACCCACAAGTGGCCCGGCGAGACCAACCGCGAATGGGGTCGGGTTATCGTCCAGGACGAAGCGGTGAAGCGCCGCGTCGATGAGCTTTGGTCTTCTCTGGGAATCGATTGATGCGTGTCACCCTGCAACCATCTGGCGAGGTCATCCAGACGGCTCCCAACGAGCGGATTCTGGATGCGGCGCGCCGTCTCGGCTACGAGTGCCCGCAAAGCTGCCGCAACGGCAACTGCCATGTGTGCGCGGCCCTGCTGGTGGAAGGACGGGTGCGCCAGAACGGTGCCGAACTGAGTCAGGGCGAGCTCTTCACCTGTCTGGCTGAACCGATGGAAGACTGCGTGCTGCATTGGGACGGTGTGTTGGCCCCGGGCGAACTGCCGGTGCGCGCATTGAGCTGCCAGCTCAGCGAGTGCGTGGAAGTGGGCGGCGATGTCTGGCGCGTGCGTCTGCGTGCCCCGGCCGGAAAGCCGCCGCGCTACCACGCCGGGCAGTACTTGCTGATCGAGCGTGACGACGGTGAGTCATCGGCCTTTTCCATGGCCTCGGCGCCTAGCGCCGGGCGGGATATCGAGCTGCATATCCTTGGACGCGAGAGCAGCGCCAAGGCACTGCTCGCGCAACTGCAGCGTGCCCGCATGGCCAAGGTCCGCATGCCCTTCGGAGATACCCACCTGGCGGAACTGCCTGACGGCCCTCTGGTGCTGATCGCTGCTGGCACCGGTATGGGCCAGATGCACAGCCTGATCGAACACTGCCGATCTGCAGGCTTCAAGCACCCGGTGCACCTCTATTGGGGGGTGCGTCAGTCGGAGGACTTCTATCAGTTGGCCCACTGGGATGACTGGCAGCGCCTGGACAACCTCTTCCTGCACAAAGTGGTTAGCGAACCGGCTGACTGGCAGGGTCGCTGCGGCCTGTTGCATGAAGCGGTGTGCGAGGATTTTCCTGACCTCAAGTCGCTGCGGGTCTACGCCAGCGGCTCTCCCGCCATGGTCTATGCGACCCTCGATGCCCTGGTGGCAGCCGGGATGGATGCCCACCAGATGCGTGCTGACGTGTTCGCCTATGCGCCTCGTTCCTGAACTCCGGACATGAAAAGGCCGCCCTCGGGCGGCCTTGTGCGTTTCATAGGATGGGTATCGCTTCGTGTTCAACCCATCCTGCCGGCCCATGCCTCAGCGCACTTCCACTACCACCTTGCCCACGGCCTGGCGCGTGGCCAGGGCATTGATGGCGTCGCTTGCGCGCTCCAGCGGGAAGGTCTGGGACACCAGCGGTTTCAACTTGCCTTCGGCATACCAGGCGAACAGCTGCTGGAAGTTGGCCAGGTTGTCCTGGGGCTGGCGTTGGGCGAAAGAACCCCAGAACACACCCACCACTGAGGCGCCTTTGAGCAGCGCGAGGTTGACCGGCAGCTCAGGGATGCGACCGCTGGCGAAGCCGACGACCAGCAGGCGGCCGTTCCAGTTGATCGAGCGCACGGCGGCGTCGAACAGGTCACCGCCCACCGGGTCGTAGATCACGTCGGCGCCCTGGCCGCCGGTGAGTTCCTTGACGCGGTCCTTCAGGTTTTCCTCGCTGTAGTTGATCAGCGCGTCGGCACCGGCGGCCTTGGCCACTTCCAGCTTCTCCGCACTGCTAGCCGCAGCAATCACTCGCGCCCCCATGGCCTTGCCGATTTCCACCGCTGCCAGGCCGACGCCGCCGGAGGCGCCAAGTACCAGCAGGGTTTCGCCGGGTTGCAGGTTGGCGCGTTGCTTGAGGGCATGCATCGAGGTGCCGTAGGTCATGCCGAAGGCGGCGGCGGAGTTGAAGTCGATGCCTTTGGGAATTGGCATCACATTGTAAGACGGCACCGCGACCTGTTCGGCAAAGCTGCCCCAGCCGGTCAGTGCCATCACCCGGTCGCCAGGCTTGAGGTGGCTGACCTTCTCGCCAACCGCCGCGACCACACCGGCTGCTTCTCCGCCCGGGGAGAAGGGGAAAGGTGGCTTGAACTGGTACTTGCCTTCGATGATCAGGGTGTCGGGGAAGTTGACCGCCGCGGCGTGTACGTCAATCAGGATCTCGTTCTTTTTGGGTTCGGGGCTGGCGACTTCCTCCAGCACCAGGGTATCGGCCGGACCGAAGGCTTTGCACAAGACGGCTTTCATCGCGGAGCTCCTTGGCTTGGGGCGCTGGCCCCGGGCATGTGGCCTTGCAGTGTAGGTGGGGTGCCTGGAGGGTCAATCAGCATGGCTGCGCCTGATGGGCCTGCATAAACGAAGGTCTTGGGGCCGGCCGCGCCTGTGGCTATGCTAGGCGCCATTCGTGCTGAGGATAATCCAGGTGAAAAGACTGACTGCAATGTTGCTGGCCCTGATCCTTCCCCTGCTGGCAGTCGCCAGTGAGGAAGAGCCCAAGGAAGGAGAGACGCCCAAGGTTGCCTATGTCGATCTGGTGCCCTCCCTGGTCGGCAACTATGGTTCCGGGCCGCGCCTGAAGTATTACAAGGCGGATATTTCGCTGCGGGTCACCGGTCCTGAAGCCCAAGAAAAGGTCACTCGTCATGAGCCTCTGATTCGCAACCAACTGGTGATGCTTTTCTCCCAGCAGGCCGACGAAACCCTGAGCTCGTCCGACTCCAAGGAGACGTTGCGCCAGGAGGCCCTCAAGCAGGTGCAGCAGGTGTTGCACAGCGAGGAAGGTCTGCCCTTGGTGGACGACCTGCTGTTCAACAACCTGATCATTCAGCCCTGACCCTTCTCCCACAAGCAGGTACGGTTGCGTCCCTCGTGCTTGGCCCGGTAGAGCGCGGCGTCGCTGCGTGATACCAGGCTGTCGGGCTGGTCCTCGCGGGCTGGGTCGGAGATTGCGATACCGATACTCAAAGTCAGGTACCCCTCCGGGCTGGCTGGGTGTTCGATGGCCAGTGCGGCCACTTGCGCCATTACCCGTTCCGCCACATGTCGCGCACCGTCTTCGGCGGTGTTGGCGAGGATGATGGCGAACTCCTCGCCACCGTATCGGCAAGCCACGTCGCCTTCGCGCTGCAGGCTCTGTTGCAGCGCCTGGGCCACCTGGCGCAGCGCGTCGTCGCCAGCCTGATGGCCAAGCCGGTCGTTGTATGCCTTGAAGTGATCTACATCCAGCATCAGCAAGGCCAGCGGCGCGCCAAGGCGACGCAGACGGCGCCATTCGCCATTCAGCTGACGATCGAAGTATCGCCGGTTGTAGAGACCGGTGAGGCCGTCCTGCTGGGAAAGTCGCTGCAGACGCGCCTCCAGCTCCAGGCGTTCGCGGTTGTCGCGGGACACGCCGATCAGGTAGTCACGGCCATTCAGGCTGACCATTTGTGCGCTGATCTCGGCTGCCTGGAGGCTGTCGTCGGCGCGGCGCATCTGCCGCTGGAAGATGCCGGAGTCGCCATCCCTGCGCGCCTGGCGCACCAGCTCCAGCCAGGCATGGAAGCCGGGCAGCAGCTGTTCCGGATCTTCCTTCAGCAGTTGTCGGAATGCCTCGGCGCTGTAGCCAAGGCCGGCGTGGGTGGCCCGGTTCATGTGCAGGACCTCACGGTTGGCGAGGTCGAAAATGAACAGTCCATCCTCGCTGGAATCGGTCAGGTCGAGCACCAGTTGCAGGCGCTCGCGGCTTTCACGCAGATCCTGTTCGACGTGCTCACGCTGGCTGACCTCTTCATTCAGGCGTCGGTAACCGGCCTGCAGGGCGCTCGCGCGGCGGGCGTTTTCCAGCGCCAGGACGAGAGCGGCGACCAGCAGCAGGCTCGTGAGCAGGCTGGCGCCGAGAACCACCTGCGGGAGTGGCGACCTGAGCTGCTCCACCAATTTGGGGGTCGGAGAGAGTTGCAGGGAGAAGTTGCTGTTGTTGAGCAGGTGCAGCGGCACGCGTTGGCTGAGAGACGGCAGACTTTCGGGCTGCTCCTGGTGATAGATGGAGCGGCCGGACTCCAACAGCAGGACGCTGAAGTCCTGGTTGTCGAGGCCGGTTAGGAGCTCATCCATCAAGGTCTCGACCCGAAATACGCCCTGGAGGAAGCCGTCGAAGCTCCGATCGCTCTGTTCGTCGCGGATGTAGAGCGGGGTGTAGAGGACGAAGCCGCGTCCGCCCTGGACCAGGGCGAAGCTGTTGGACAGCTGCGCCTTGCCACTGGCCTTGGCCTGCATGGCGAGGTTGAAGTTGGGATGGTTGCGGGTCAGACGGAAGCCGATTGCGGCTTCATTGCCCTGCTCGGGCAGTACCCAGCGCATGCGCAGATCGGCGCCCATCCACTGGATCGACTGGTAACCGGGGAAGTGTTCCAGGGCGAAGTTGGCTTCCAGGTTCCACTCGTCCCGGGGGATACGGCCTCGATGGTTCCACAGAAGGGCCATGCGACGCAGGCCATCGACCTCATCGATCAGGTTGTTTTCCAGCTCGGTCGCGAGCGTTCGCGCCTGATAGCCCACGCGGTCACGGATGCGCTCCTGCTGGGCGTCTTCCAGTTGCTTCCAGAGCAACAGGCTGGTGCCGCACATCGCCAGGAAGAGCAGGGCAAGTGTCGTTCGGACCAGCCAGGCAGGATGAGAGTGCGGCATGGGTGCGCCCCGGGGGATTCCCCTCCCTCATAGCACAGGGCCACTCCTGACTCAACGCAGGGCGAGCACCCCGGACCATTCTTCCTCGGACACCGGCATTACTGACAGACGGCTGCCCTTCTGCACCAGAGGCATGCCGGAGAGCACGGTCTGCTCGCGCAGTGCGGCCAACGGAATGACGCGGGGGAAGGCCTCGACGAACTCCACGTCCAGGGCGCTCCAGGGATTCTTCTCTGCGTTGGCCTTGGGGTCGTGATAGTGGCTTTGCGGGTCCAGGGCTGTGGGGTCCGGGTAGGTCTCGCCAGCAATCCGTGCAATACCGGCTATGCCTGGCTCGGGGCAACTGGAGTGATAGAAAAAGAACAGTTCGCCCGGGCGCATGGCGCGCATGAAGTTGCGCGCCTGGTAGTTGCGCACGCCATCCCAGCGTGCCTTGCCCAAGCGTTGCAGGTCGTAGATGGAAAGTTCGTCGGGTTCGGATTTCATCAGCCAGAAAGGCATGAACTTTGCTCCTGTACGTTCGTCCTTAATTGAGGCACTCAAGCTTGGGGTCTGGCCGACAGCCGGTTGGCGTCATAAATTGCGTGTTCGCTCACGTTGCCGGAGAATGCCGCGCTTTAAGCTGCTACCGCCGTACGGTCCAATCAAAACAACAACTCGCCATCGGTCATCGCGCGAAGTTTGCCTGCAAGGGGGAGGCAATCGATGAAACGCAAGCCAGACATTCTCTGGGTATTGGTCATCATTTTCGGCCTGGGTGTGGTTACTACCGGTTACACCCAAAGCCTGTGGGAGCGCCAGAGCAGCGCACCTATCAATTTGACCCAGCAGCCCTGATTTCACGCTGACCGGCACCGCAAGGATCGTGGTGCCGTCGTCAGGTCCGTCAGTACCAGCCTCTGTCCGTTACGGTTGCCTGCAGGGCCACGTCCCAGCGGGCCAGTTCCAACCTGTCCACCTTCTGACATTCGTGCGCCAGGCCCAACAGGGCTGGTTTGCGCCATTGGCGTCGACGTGTCAGGTAGGCCAGGCTGCGGTCGTAGAAACCGCCGCCCATTCCCAGGCGCCCACCGTATTCATCGAAACCCACCAGGGGCAACATGACCAGATCCAGTGCCCAGACCTTGCGCTGCTGCGCCGGATTGGCACGTGGCTCGAGTATACGGAAGCGATTCTTCTGCAGCCTTTCTCCTGGGCGTAGACGCTGGAACACCATCTTTTCCCGTGGCCAGGCATTCAGCACCGGCAGGTAGGCCTGTTTGCCCCGGCGTTGGGCTTCGCGCAGCAACGGACGTGGGTCGATCTCGCCATTGGTGGGCAGATAGAGGGCGACATGTCGAGCGCGGCGGAACAGCGGGTTCTGCGCGAGCTGGCGATAGAGGGACTTTGCGGCGTGTTTCTGCTGGAGGGGAGTGAGTGCGCGGCGGGCCTGGCGAAGCAGGCGGCGCAGGCTCTGGCGGGAATGGGAACCGGCGCAGATCATGAAAAAATAGACTCCCCGGTTGTGCCGCTGTCGGGTTAGCCCTTGAACCCGAAAGTTCAAGGTGGAGGCTGCAGGAGGCGTTAAGGCTTTCCGTCAGGCGGACATGCACACCGGCCTCAACTTGCAACCCCCGTGGTTGCATTTATCGGCTCAGGGACATCACCGACTGGCCAACACACCAGGGAGCTGGCGGCGAGTATACCCCAAGAACCGTTAAGGAAACTGCTGCGCGTCGGTTCGGCCGCGTCAAAAAACGCCAAAGAGCGTCACTTTGGCGCGGTCTGGGGCTCAGGCCTGCTGGGTGTCCGGGTCAGCCGCCAGGGCGTGGTCGACACGCTCCAGCAGGTCGCGGACCCGCTCGCGGGTAGACGAGGCTTCCTGGTCCAGGCGTTGCTGCTTGTGCAGCAAGTCATGGGTGATGTTCAGGGCGGCCATCACGGCGATACGGTCGGCACCGATGACTTTCCCGCTTGAACGGATCTCGCGCATCTTGCCGTCCAGGTAGCGCGCGGCGCTTTCCAGGTTGGCGCGCTCGTCCGCAGGGCAGGCGATGCAGTATTCCTTATCGAGGATTTGGACGGTAACGGTGTTGGACTGGGTCATGAATCCTGCTCCAGGGCTTTCAGGCGCGAAATCATCGCTTCGACCTTTAGCCGGGCCATTTCGTTCTTTTCGATCAGATGAGCGCGTTCTTCACGCCAGGCCTTCTCGCTGGCAAGCAGGAGCCGGTTCTGGGCCTTGAGCTGCTCGACACGCTGGATCAGTAGTTCCAGTTTGGCTGTCAGTGCATGCAGTTCGGCATCTTCCATGGGCTGTCTACTTGGTGGGGAGTGACCGGGACTATATAGGACCGACTCCGGGAAGGGTCAAACCCGCAAGCGCCGGCGCGATTGGTTGCACGCCTGCGGTCAGGGCCTGAGGACCGGAAGGCCAATGCTGCCTTCACGGCGCCAGGCTGCTAGGATACGAGGCCGTCATTCTAGTGATTGCGCCCTCTGGCGCCTAGCCACCCTTATGTCCAGTTCGAATTCTCCCTACAACGCTTTCGCTGCGCTCCTCGCCTCCACCGGTCAGCCGGTTTCCCCCGCCGAACTGCACGGCCTGTTGCTCGGTCGCAGCTGCGCTGGTGCCGGCTTCGACCCCGAGCCCTGGCTGGAGGATGCTGCCGAACTGCTCGGTGGCGCCCCGCAGGACAACCTGCGCCAGGCCCTGATCGGCCTGCAGGAAATGGTCAAGAGCGAGCTGACCGGTACCGAAATGGCCGTAGTGCTTCTGCTGCCCAGCGACGATGCGCCGCTGGCCGAACGCGCTGCTGCCCTCGGCCAGTGGTGCCAGGGCTTCCTCGGCGGCTTCGGCCTGACCGCCCGTGAAGGCGCGCTGTCCGGCGAAGCCGTCGAAGTGCTTCAGGATCTCGCCTCCATCGCGCAGGTGCAGAGTGCCCTGGAAGACTCCGACGATGGCGAGAGCGACTATATGGAAGTGATGGAGTACCTGCGCGTCGCGCCCCTGCTGCTCTTCGCAGAATGCGCCAAGCCTGCCGCGCCGGCCGCCAAACCCTCGTTGCATTGATTCGAGTGGCGGGCCGTCTGCCCGCCCTGAAGGAGCGCGCATGACCCGTATCCCCAAGGCAGAATATGCCCGCCGCCGCAAGGCGCTGATGGCGCAGATGGAAGCCAACAGCATTGCCATCCTGCCCGCCGCGCCCGTGCATATTCGCAATCGCGATGTCGAGCACGTCTACCGTCAGGACAGCGACTTCCAGTACCTCAGCGGGTTTCCCGAGCCGGAAGCCGTGCTGGTGCTGATTCCCGGCCGCGAGCATGGCGAGTGCGTGCTGTTTTGCCGCGAGCGCGATCCGGAGCGTGAACTCTGGGACGGCCTGCGTGCCGGCCAGGACGGCGCCATCCGGGACTTCGGCGCGGATGATGCCTTCCCCATCGGTGACATCGACGACATCCTTCCCGGCCTGATCGAAGGGCGCAGCCGCGTCTACTACTCCATCGGCACCAACACCGAGTTCGACCAGCACCTGATGGAGTGGGTCAACGTGATCCGCTCCAAGGCCCGCCAGGGCGCACAACCGCCCAAGGAATTCGTCGCACTCGACCACCTGCTGCACGACATGCGCCTGTACAAGTCCGCGGCGGAAGTTAAGGTCATGCGCGAGGCTGCGGAGGTCTCCGCGCGCGCGCACGTGCGCGCCATGCAGGCCGCCCGGGCCGGGCTCTACGAGTACCATCTGGAAGCCGAACTGGAGTACGAGTTCCGCAGGGGCGGGGCGAAGATGCCGGCCTACGGCTCCATCGTCGCTGCAGGCAAGAACGCCTGCATCCTGCATTACCGCGAGAACGACGCACCGCTGAAGGATGGCGACCTGGTACTGATCGACGCCGCCTGCGAGCTGGACTGCTACGCCAGCGACATCACCCGCACCTTCCCGGTCAGTGGCCGCTTCAGCCCCGAGCAGAAGGCCATCTATGAGCTGGTGTTGAAATCCCAGGAAGCCGCCTTCCTCGAAATCGCCCCCGGCAAGCACTGGAACGAAGCCCACGAGGCGACCGTGCGGGTCATCACCTCCGGCCTGGTTGAACTCGGCCTGCTCAAGGGCGATGTCGACGAACTGATCGCCTCCGAAGCCTACAAGGCCTTCTACATGCACCGTGCCGGTCACTGGCTGGGCATGGACGTGCACGACGTCGGCGAATACAAGGTCGGCGGCGAGTGGCGCGTGCTGGAACCGGGCATGGCGATGACCGTCGAGCCCGGCATCTACATCGGCGCCGACAACCAGGACGTGCCGAAGAAGTGGCGCGGCATCGGCGTGCGAATCGAGGACGACGTGGTGGTGACGAAGACCGGCTGCGAGGTCCTTACGGGTGGCGTGCCCAAGACGGTCGACGAAATCGAGGCGCTGATGGCTGCTGCGCGCACCCAGGCCGCCTGATATGCATCGCTGCCAAGTCGCGATCATCGGCGGTGGTCTGGTTGGCGCCAGCCTCGCCCTGGCGCTACAGGAAGGCGCCCGCGCGCGGGGCTGGAAGATTGTCCTGATCGAACCTTTCGCCCCCGGCAACAGCTTCCAGCCCAGCTACGATGCCCGTTCCTCTGCGCTGTCCTTCGGCAGCCGGCAGGTCTATGAGCGCCTCGGACTCTGGCAGGCCATCGCCCAGCGTGCCGAGCCCATCCTGCAAATCCACGTGTCCGATCGCGGACGTTTCGGCGCAGCCCGCCTGGCTGCCCTTGAAGAAGGCGTGCCGGCCCTGGGCTACGTGGTGGAGAACGCCTGGCTCGGCCAGTGCCTCTGGCAGGCCCTGGACCAGGAGGTGGTGACCTGGCACTGCCCGGCCGAAGTGGTCGGCATGCAGGCGCTGGAGAGTGGTTACCGCCTGACCCTGAATGACGAAACCCAGCTCGACTGTGACCTTGCGGTGCTGGCCGATGGTGGTCGCTCCGGCCTGCGCGAGCAGTTGGGCATCGGAGTGCGGCGTATTCCCTACCGACAAACGGCGTTGATCGCCAACGTCAGCCCGCTGGAAGCCCACCGCGGCCAGGCCTTCGAGCGCTTCACCGATGACGGTCCGATGGCCTTGCTGCCGCTGCCGGAAAATCGCTGCGCGCTGATCTGGAGCCGTCCGGGGGATGACGCCGAGCGCCTCGCCCGACTGGACGAGCGGCGTTTCCTCGACGAGCTGCAAGAGGCCTTCGGCTATCGTTTGGGAGCTTTCCAGCAAGTGGGCGCCCGACACCTCTACCCGCTCGAACTGGTGGAAGCTGAGGAACAAGTGCGCTCCAACCTGGTGGTACTGGGCAATGCTGCCCACAGCCTGCACCCTATCGCCGGGCAGGGTTACAACCTGTCCCTGCGCGACGCCCAGGCCCTGGCCGAGGCACTGCTGACCAGCGAACAGCCACTGGGTGATATCGCCACCCTGCAGGGTTACCTGCAGCGCCAGCGCCTCGACCAGAACCTCACGGTGGGCTTCTCCGACCAGGTGACGCGCCTCTTCTCCAATGCCGAGCCGCTACTGGCCGCCGGACGCAACCTGGGCCTGCTCGGCCTCGATCTGCTACCGCCGGCCAAGCGCTGGTTCGCCCGCCAGGCCATGGGCCTGGGCACCCGCCCGGACTGATCGGGCGTGCCTCATTCGTACACACAGGGAGCCTCAAGGCCTGATATGGAACTGCGCGCGGATCTGATCATCGTGGGCGCCGGCATGGTCGGCAGTGCCCTGGCCCTGGCGCTGAAAGACAGCGGCCTGGACATCCTGCTGATCGACGGCAGCCCGCTCAGCGTCAAACCCTTCGACGCGAGTTCGGCCTTCGAACCGCGGGTCAGTGCGCTGTCCGCCGCCAGTCAGCGCATCCTCCTGCGTCTGGGTGCCTGGCCGGGTGTCCTGGCGCGGCGCAGCAGCCCTTATTCCGAAATGCATGTCTGGGATGGCTCCGGCACCGGGCAGATCCATTTCTCGGCCGCCAGCGTGCATGCCGAGGTGCTTGGCCACATCGTCGAGAATCGCGTGGTTCAGGACGCCTTGATGGAGCCCCTGCACGACAGCAGTATCGGCCTGATGCCCGGTGCGCGCCTGGAGCGCCTGCGCCGTTCCGGCGACGACTGGCTGCTGGCCCTGGTAGATGGCCGCGAACTGCGCGCCCCGCTAGTGGTAGCCGCCGATGGTGCCAACTCCGCGGTTCGCCGCCTGGCCGGCTGCGCGACGCGCGAGTGGGATTACCTGCACCACGCCATCGTCACCAGCGTGCGTTGTGCCGAGCCGCACCAGCGCACGGCCTGGCAGCGCTTCACCGACGACGGCCCGCTGGCTTTCCTGCCGTTGGAGCGGGAAGGCGAGCACTGGTGCTCCATCGTCTGGTCGGTGACCCCCGCCGAGGCCGAGCGCCTGATGGCCCTGGACGATGCCGGTTTCTGCAGCGAACTCGGCCGTGCCTTCGAATGGCGCCTGGGTGAGGTGCTCGGTGCCGACCCGCGCCTGTGCATCCCGCTGCGCCAGCGTCACGCCAAACGCTATGTGGAAGAGGGGCTGGTGCTGATCGGTGACGCTGCCCACACCATCCACCCGCTGGCGGGGCAGGGAGTCAACCTCGGTTTCCTTGATGCGGCGGTGCTGGCGGAAGTCCTGCTGCATGCCAACGGTCGTGGCGAGCGTCTGGCCGATGAGCGCGTGCTGGGCCGCTACGAGCGTCGACGCATGCCCCACAACCTGGCGATGATGGCAGCGATGGAAGGCTTCGAGCGGCTGTTCCAGGCCAATCCGCTGCCGCTGCGCTGGCTGCGCAACAGCGGCCTGAAATGGGTGGACGGCATGCCTGAGGCCAAGGCGCTTTTCGTCCGCCAGGCCCTTGGCCTGTCCGGTGACCTGCCGGACCTGGCCCGGGCTTGAACCTGGGGTGGGCACTTTCCCACCCCGGTTTTCTCCGATTCCTCAGGCAAAAGATACACACCCGGACATAAATCACCCTTCAGCTTGCAACTGAGGTTGACTATCATTCAACCTTTGTCGCCATCAAGAGGTTCCAGCAATGTGGGCACGTAAGTCCCTTTTCGCGCTCCTCGCGCTCTCCGCCACCGCCACGTCGGTCCAGGCCGCCGATGAAGTGGTGGTCTATTCCTCGCGGATCGATGAGCTGATCAAGCCGGTATTCGATGCCTACACCGCCAAGACCGGTGTAGAGATCAAGTTCATCACCGACAAGGAAGCCCCGCTGATGCAGCGGATCAAGGCCGAGGGCGAGAACGGCGTGGCCGACCTGCTGCTTACCGTCGACGCCGGCAACCTCTGGCAAGCCGAGCAGATGGGTATCCTGCAGTCCTTCACTTCGCCCGTGATCGACGCCAACATTCCGTCCCAATATCGCTCCGGCAGCCATGCCTGGACCGGCCTGTCGCTGCGCGCACGGACCATCGTCTACTCCACCGAGCGGGTGAAGCCGGAAGAGCTGTCCACCTACGAGGCGCTGGCCGACAAGAACTGGGAAGGCCGCCTCTGCCTGCGTACCGCGAAGAAGGTCTACAACCAGTCGCTGACCGCCACCCTGATCGAAACCCATGGCGCGGCCAAGACCGAGGAAATCCTCAAGGGCTGGGTGAACAACCTGGCCACCGACGTCTTCGCCGACGACAACGCGGTGATTCAGGCAGTGGATGCCGGCCAGTGCGACGTCGGTATCGTCAACACCTATTACTACGGCCGTCTGCACAAGGAAAACCCGAACCTGCGGGTGAAGATTTTCTGGCCGAACCAGGCTGACCGTGGTGTCCACGTAAACCTGTCCGGCATCGGCCTGACCAAGCACGCCCCGCATCCCGAGGCCGCCAAGGCGTTGGTGGAGTGGATGACCACCGATGAGGCGCAGGGCCTGTTCGCCGGCATCAACCAGGAATTCCCGGCCAATCCGAAGGTCAAGCCGTCGGCGGAGGTGGCTGCCTGGGGCAGTTTCAAAGCCGACAGCATCCCGGTGGAAGTGGCCGGCAAGCGCCAGGCCGAAGCCATCAAGATGATGGACCGCGTCGGCTGGAACTGATCCGGCGCTGTGCCGCTATACTCGACGCCCCGGCCTGCCCGGGGCGTCCTGTTTTGATCCCCGAGAGGTTTGCGTGGCCCATCCCGCCCAGCGTCGCTGGTATCCCATCAGCTTTGCCGTCGCCGTCCTGATACTTCTGCCCCTGAGCGTATTGCTGCTGTCCTGGGGCGAGGTGGATGGGGAAATCTGGTCCCACCTCTGGGAAACCCAGATGCCGCGCCTGCTGGGCAACACCCTGATGCTGGTTGCCGGTGTGTCTGTGGGGGTGACCGTGATCGGCGTCAGCCTGGCTTGGCTCACCAGTCTCTGCGAATTCCCCGGTCGGCGCTGGCTGGACTGGGCGCTGATGCTGCCCTTCGCCGTCCCGGCCTATGTGCTGGCCTTCGTCTTCATCGGCCTGTTCGACTTCTCCGGACCGGTACAGACCCTGCTCCGAGAGTGGTTCGGCAGTGGCCTGCGGCTGCCGCGCGTGCGCTCCACCGGTGGGGTGATCCTGGTGCTGGTGCTGGTCTTTTATCCCTACGTCTACTTGTTGGCTCGCGCGGCCTTCCTCGCCCAGGGCAAGGGCCTTATGGAAGCCGCGCGGGTGCTCGGGCTGTCGCCCTGGCAGGCGTTCTGGCGCGTTGCCTTGCCCATGGCGCGGCCCGCCATCGGTGCTGGCCTGGCCCTGGCGGTGATGGAGACGCTGGCCGATTTCGGTGCCGTGGCGGTGTTCAACTTCGATACCTTCACCACGGCCATCTACAAGACCTGGTACGGCTTTTTCAGCCTCTCCAGTGCGGCGCAACTGGCCAGCCTGCTGCTGCTGGGCGTCTGCCTGGTGCTCTACGGCGAGCGCCGTGCCCGTGGTGCCAGCCGCCCGGCGAGCGAACGACCAAGGGGCAAGGCGCTTTACCACCTGCACGGCATCAAGGCCCTGGCGGCCACCTCATGGTGCGCCCTGGTTTTCGCCTGCGCCTTCGTCATCCCCATGCTGCAGTTGCTGGTCTGGTTCTGGCAGCGTGGACGTTTCGACCTCGATGAGCGTTATGCCGGGTTGATCCTGCACACCCTCTACCTCGGCGGCATGGCTGCGCTGCTCACGGTCTGTGTGGCGCTGCTGCTGGCCTTCGCCCGGCGCCTGGCGCCGACGCGGCCGGTACGTGCTGCGGTGGGCCTGGCCAATCTCGGCTATGCACTGCCGGGTTCGGTGCTGGCAGTGTCGATCATGCTGGCCTTCAGCTACCTCGACAGCCATCTGGTGATCCCGCTGTCCGGTTGGCTAGGTGGTGCCGGCAAGCCGCTGCTGCTGGGTAGTCTCGGCGCGCTGTTGCTGGCCTACCTGGTGCGCTTCATGGCGGTAGCCTACGGGCCGCTGGAAAATGGCCTGGCGCGCATCCGCCCGTCGCTGCCGGAAGCCTCTCGCAGCCTGGGTGTCGGCGGCCCGGCGCTCTTCTTCCGGGTCTACCTGCCCCTATTGTTGCCCGGCACCCTCAGTGCGGCCCTGCTGGTGTTCGTCGATGTGCTCAAGGAGATGCCCGCCACCCTCCTGATGCGCCCATTCGGCTGGGACACCCTGGCTGTGCGCATCTTCGAGATGACCAGCGAAGGCGAGTGGGCCCGGGCCGCGTTGCCTGCCTTGACCCTGGTGCTGGTCGGCCTGCTGCCGGTGATCGGCCTGATACGCCGTTCGGCACGGCGGATCGGCCACTGACGACGGGCGCAAAGGCGTCCGCAAGCTAGACCTGAACAGGGGCCCTTGCCGATTTTCCGACCCATGGTCACACCGTTCGCGCCCTGCTGGCTGGAGTGTCCAGTGCCTCACCTTGCGGCTACAATGCGCGCCATTCGTTGCGGCCTACCCTGCTGCGGCAGCGGAATTTTCCGCGCCCAGGGCCTGCCGCATCCTCGCCAAGCCCGGAAGGAGAAACCCATGGGACAGCGCACTCCATTGCACGACCAGCACCTGGCGCTGGGAGCCAAGATGGTCGATTTCGGCGGCTGGGACATGCCGCTGCACTACGGTTCCCAGGTCGAAGAGCACCACCAGGTGCGGCGCGACTGCGGTGTCTTCGACGTCTCCCACATGACCGTGGTGGATGTCTCCGGTGCCCAGGCCAAAGCCTGGCTCCAGCACCTGCTGGCCAACGATGTCGAGCGCCTGCAGGCGCCCGGCAAGGCCCTCTACAGTGCCATGCTCAACGAGCAGGGCGGGGTGATCGACGACTTGATCGTCTACCTCACCCAATTCGGCTACCGCCTGGTCGTCAATGCCGCTACCCGCGACAAGGACCTGGCCTGGATGCAGGCTCGCTGCCAGGGTTTCGATGTCCAACTGACCGAGCGCGCTGACCTGGCCGTACTCGCCATCCAGGGTCCCAGTGCCCGTGCCAAGGTCGCCGAACTGTTGAGCACCGAACGTGCCGCGCTGATCCACGAGCTCAAGCCCTTCCAGGGCCTGCCCGACGGTGACTGGTTCATCGCCCGCACCGGCTACACCGGCGAAGACGGTCTGGAGATCATGCTCCCTGCCGACCAGACCGCCGGGTTCTTCAACGAGCTGGTGGGAGCCGGTATCGCTCCCATCGGCCTTGGCGCCCGCGACACCCTGCGCCTGGAAGCCGGCATGAATCTCTACGGCCAGGACATGACCGAAGAGGCGTCCCCGCTGGTGTCCAACATGGCCTGGACCATTGCCTGGGAGCCCGAAACCCGTGACTTCATTGGCCGCCAGGCCCTGGAAGCCGAGCGCGCTGCCGGTGTGGCCAGCAAGCTGGTCGGCCTGGTACTGGAGGAGCGCGGCGTGCTGCGTGCCCATCAGGTGGTGCGGGTGGAAGGCGTGGGCGAGGGCGAGATCACCAGCGGCAGCTTCTCCCCGACCTTGAACAAATCCATCGCCATGGCGCGCGTGCCGATGGCCACCGGCGATCGCGCCGAGGTGGAAATCCGCGGCAAATGGTTCCCGGTCCGCGTTGTGCGGCCGAACTTCGTGCGCAATGGCAAAGCCTTGATCTAAATTTGCAGGCGGGCCATCCGCCACAGTCTCTGAGGAACTCGACATGAGCAACATCCCCGCTGATCTGCGTTACGCCCCCAGCCACGAGTGGGCCCGTCTGGAAGCCGATGGCACCGTTACCGTGGGTATCTCCGACCACGCCCAGGAGGCCCTGGGTGACGTGGTCTTCGTCGAACTGCCGGAAGTCGGCAAGACCGTTGCCGCTGGTCAGGAAGCTGGCGTGGTGGAGTCGGTGAAGGCTGCCTCCGATATCTATGCGCCGATCGGCGGTGAAGTGATCGCGGTGAACGAGGCGGTCAGCGACGCCCCCGAAAGCGTCAACAGCGATCCGTACGGTTCCTGGTTCTTCAAGCTCAAGCCGAGCGACGTGGCCGAGTTGGACAAGCTACTCGATGCCGCTGCCTACAAGGCCGCCGCCGACGCCGATAGCTGATTCTCCCGCTATCCTTCAAAAAGCCTCGCTAGTCGAGGCTTTTTGTTTTTCTGAAGAGGCCAAACGAGGTTCTGCCCCATGTCCCAGATGCCCTCGCTGTCCCAGCTCCAACTGCCCGACGCCTTCCTCCGCCGCCACCTGGGCCCGGACGAGGCGGAACAGCAGGCCATGCTCGAGGCCCTGGGTCTCGCCAGCCGCGACGAGCTGATCGTGCAGACGGTGCCGCCGGCGATTCGCCTGAATCGGCCCCTGGACCTGCCGCCGGCGTTGGATGAACAGCAGGCCCTGGCCAAGTTGCGTGGCTACGCGGAGCAGAACCACCTGTGGACCAGCCTGATGGGCATGGGCTACTACGGCACGGTCACGCCCACCGTGATCGTGCGCAATGTGTTGGAAAATCCCGGCTGGTACACCGCCTACACCCCCTACCAGCCGGAAATCGCCCAGGGGCGGCTGGAGGCGTTGCTGAACTTCCAGCAACTGACCATCGACCTCACCGGCCTCGATCTCGCCAGCGCGTCCTTGTTGGACGAGGCCACCGCCGCCGCCGAAGCCATGGCCCTGGCCAAGCGCGTGGCGAAATCGAAAAGCAACCTGTTCTTCGTCGACGAAGACTGTCACCCGCAGACCATCTCGGTGGTGCAGACCCGCGCCCAGGCCTTTGGCTTCGACCTGGTGGTGGCCCCTGTGGATAACCTGGCGCAACACCAGGTTTTCGGCGCATTGCTGCAGTACCCGGACACCCATGGCGAAATCCGCGACCTGCGGCCCCTGATCGAACACCTGCACGGCCAGCAAGCGCTTGCCTGCGTCGGCGCCGACCTGCTCAGCCTGCTGCTGCTTACCCCACCCGGGGAGCTGGGCGCCGACGTGGTATTCGGCTCGGCACAGCGCTTCGGCGTGCCCATGGGCTATGGCGGGCCCCATGCGGCGTTCTTTGCCACCCGCGACGACTTCAAGCGGGCCATGCCGGGACGGATCATCGGCGTCTCCAAGGACGCCCGGGGCAATGTCGCGCTGCGCATGGCGCTGCAGACGCGCGAGCAACACATTCGCCGTGAGAAGGCCAACTCCAACATCTGTACGGCCCAGGTACTGCTGGCCAATATCGCCAGTTGCTACGCCGTCTATCACGGCCCCGAGGGGCTGAAGCGCATCGCCCAGCGGGTCCACCGGCTTACCACCATCCTCGCCGAAGGGCTGGCGCGCCGGGGCATCCAGCGCGACAACCAGTACTACTTCGATACGCTCACCCTGGATGTGGGCGGCAGCCAGACCGCCATCATCGAATCGGCCAAGGCGGCGCGCATCAACCTGCGCATCCTCGGCCGTGGCAAGCTGGGCGTCAGTCTCGACGAGACCTGTACGGCCGACACCCTGGAGCAGCTGTTCTGCATCTTCCTCGGCGCCGACCACGGCCTTTCCGTCGCCGAGCTGGACGAGTCGGTGCTGGTCCCGGGTATTCCGGTGGAGCTGCAGCGCAACACGGGCTATCTCAGCCACCCGGTATTCAACGCCCACCACAGCGAAACCGAGATGCTGCGCTACCTCAAGCAGCTGGAGAACAAGGACCTGGCGCTGAACCAGGCGATGATCCCGCTGGGCTCCTGCACCATGAAACTCAATGCCACCAGCGAGATGATCCCCATCACCTGGCCGGAGTTCGCCAACCTGCACCCTTTCGCCCCCCGCGAACAGGCTCTGGGCTACAAGCTGATGATCGACGAGCTGGAAGACTGGCTTTGCGCGATTACCGGTTTCGATGCCATCTGCATGCAGCCCAACTCCGGCGCCCAGGGTGAGTACGCCGGGCTGCTCGCCATCCGCCGTTACCACGAGAGCCGCGGCGAGGGGCACCGCAATATCTGCCTGATCCCGGCTTCCGCCCATGGCACCAACCCGGCGTCGGCGCAAATGGCGAGCATGCGCGTGGTGATCGTCGAGTGCGACCAGGACGGCAACGTCGACCTGGAAGACCTCAAGCTCAAGGCCGGTGAAGCCGGCGGCCAGCTGTCCTGCCTGATGGCCACCTACCCGTCGACCCACGGCGTATACGAGGAAGGCATCCGCGAGATCTGCGAGGTTATCCACAGCCACGGCGGCCAGGTCTATATGGATGGCGCCAACCTCAATGCCCAGGTGGGCCTGGCGCGACCGGCAGATATCGGTGCCGACGTTTCCCACATGAACCTGCACAAGACCTTCTGCATTCCCCACGGCGGTGGCGGGCCGGGCATGGGGCCGATCGGCGTGCGTGCGCATCTGGCGCCCTTCGTCGCCAACCACCCGGTGATCGAGCTGAAGGGGCCGAATCCGGAGAATGGTGCGGTCAGTGCAGCGCCCTGGGGCAGTGCGAGCATCCTGCCGATCAGCTGGATGTACATCGCCATGATGGGGCCGGAACTGGCCGATGCCACCGAAGTGGCCATCCTCAGCGCCAACTACCTGGCCAAGCAGCTCGGCGATGCTTACCCGGTGCTCTACAGCGGGCGCAATGGCCGGGTGGCCCACGAATGCATCCTTGACCTGCGACCGCTCAAGGCGGAAACCGGCATTTCCGAGGAGGACGTTGCCAAGCGCCTGATGGACTACGGCTTCCATGCCCCAACCATGAGCTTCCCGGTGCCGGGCACGTTGATGGTCGAGCCCACCGAGAGCGAAAACAAACACGAGCTGGACCGCTTCATCGAGGCGATGCTGAGCATCCGGGCCGAGATCGCCAAGGTGCAGGCGGGCGACTGGCCGGCCGAGGACAACCCGCTCAAGCGCGCACCGCACACCCTGGCCGACGTGGTCGGTCACTGGGAGCGCCCCTACAGCATCGAGGAAGCCGTCACCCCCAGCGCCCATACCCGCGCCCACAAGTACTGGCCGACGGTAAACCGGGTGGACAACGTCTACGGCGACCGCAACCTGTTCTGCGCCTGTGTGCCGGTGGATGACTATCGCGAGTAGGCAAGTTCCCGGGCTGTGTCGGCTTTTTCTGAAGTCTCGCCCATGGCGTTGACCTGACCCGGGACGGGCGTCAAGGTGTGCCCCGCACTTTGCCCAAGTGGACGCTCGTCAGCGTGGGACGTGTTCATCATGTGCTGCCGGTGTGGGTAGCAACCCCTGAGCCCCGCTGCATGGCGGGGCTCTTTTTTTGTCCGGAGATAACGCCCGCCGCGCATGGCTGGGCGATGCGCGGCGGCGTCGGGGATCACTCTTCGGCGGCAACAATCGCGCTCGCCAGCTCACCGTCACTGGCTTTCAGGTCCGGGTGCTCGCTGCGGATGCGCTGCAGCGCGGCCTCCAGGTACGGGCCGCGAATCTCGCCGCCGCTGGCGACGAAGCTGCTGGCGTCGTCGCGGGCCGCGACTATCAGCTTATCGTCCTTGAAGGTCAGGTAGGTGGAGGCGGTGGTGGCGCCGGACGAAATGACGTCGCGCCAGAAATCACTGTCGGCCATGGCCGACCCCACGGGCAGGGCGATCAGGGCGAGAGCGGCGGCATACAGGCGAGTGCGCATGGCGGTTACTCCGATTGCAGGTGGACCTGAACCATCAGATTCGGCCGTCTTTAGCGGAGTTCAACCTGGCTGCCAGCCGGTCATGGCGTCTCGCCAGCCCGGATCATTCCCGACGCAGTGCGGGGTCGTCGGGGTTCTGCTGTTCCAGTTCCGCCAGCAGCGCCTGGACTTTCTGGATCTGTCCGGCTTCGCGCCAGTAATTGATCAGCGCCAGGCGTGCCTCGCGGTTGGCAGGGTCGCGCTCCAGCAGCCCCTCCAGGCGGTGGCCGGCGGCTTCCAACTGGCCGCTGTCGTGGAGGGCTACCGCGTAGGCGTAGTCGTACGCGACGCTTTTCGGCTCCAGCCGAACCGCCTCGGCGAAGGCTTTGAGGGCGGCGGGCAGATCGCCCTTGCGGAGTAGCAACAGGCCGTTGGCGTGCTGCAGCAGTGCCGATTGCGGATGCTCCCTGATGGCCTGCTCGAGCAGGGCGCGGCCTTCTTCCCAGCGGAAGTTGCCGTCCAGCCATTGCACCAGGACAACCAGGGCCGGCAGGTAGGCCGGGTCGCGCTGCAGCGCGGTGCGCAGGCGCGACTCCACCTGGTCGGCGCGGCCGTCGGCCTGGTACAGCAGCGCCAGGTTCAGATTCGCCTCAGCACGATCCTGCAGGCTGAGCTGTGCCGCTTCGTACTCGGCAATGGCCTTGCTCCAGCTCTTCTCGTAATTGCCCAGGCCCGTGGTGCGCATGCCCAGCAGCTCGCGGGCTGCGGCGATGCGCACCGCGCGCACCGGGTCATTCAGCAGGGGGGCCAGCAGATTGCGGCGCTGCTCCGGCGGCACCAGGGCGCCCACTGCCCTGACCGCCGCCTCGCGCACCTGTGGCGCCGGATGGGGCAGATCCCGGGCGGCAGCCTTGAGGGCGCGCTCGCTGGGGTAGGTGGGCAGCTCGGCGAGCAGGGTGGCGCGGCGAATGGCCGGCAGGTCGCGGGATTCCAGTTGCTGGTAGAGCGCCCGCGAGGCCCCTGGTCGGCCATTGCGGATCAGCCACAGGCTCTCGTCGTAGCGCGTCGCGTTGACCTTGCCTTCGCCGTACCAGAGGCGGAACTGCTCGGCGACCGTGTCGCCCGGCTGGTTGCGGTGGCAACCCAGGCAGGCATCCGTGGTACCCAGACGCAGGGCGCGGGCCGGGTTGGGCAGGGTGAAGCCGTGGTCGTGGCGGTAGTCGTTGCCCAGGAACAGCTTGCCCGGCATGTGGCAATCCACGCACTGCGAACCGGCCTCGCCCTGGGGGTGGTGGTGATGCTCGGGGTTGTCGTAGTTTTTCGCCTTCAGGCCCTTGCCGTCGATGCCCTCGATCCCGGCCTTGCCCGACGGGTTGTGGCATTGCAGGCAGAGGCCGTTGCCCGGCACCTTGAGGGCTGTGCTGTGGGGATCATGGCAGGTGCTGCAACGCAATCCTTTGGCGAACATCCGGCTCTGGGCGAAGGCAGCGTATTCGTGCACTTCGTCCTTGATCTTGCCGTCCAGCTCGAAGAGTTCGCGGGTCAGCGCGCTGGGCAGATAGTCGTCCATCAAGCGCTTGTCGTGGTGATAGCCGTCATCCAGGGGCACGCGACGGGAATGGCAGCGGGCGCAGGTTTCCACCGACTTGATCCGGTCCGCCCGCGTCAGGTCGAGATCGAATCCGGCGTTGGCCGCCTTGAGCTTCTTCGTCGCCCAGTCGAGGTGCCGGGAAGCCGGGCCGTGGCAGGCCTGGCAGCCAACGCCGAGGCTGTTCCAGTGGCTGGCGTAGCGGTCGCTGGCCGGGTCGTAATTGCGCTGGTAGCCAGTGGTGTGACATTCCACGCAGAGGACGTTGGCGTTCTGCTGCGAACGGCTCCAGTGCTGCGGATTCCTCGCCTCCACGCCCTGACCCGGCTGCAGCTTGAACCAGGTGCGCTGCTCCACGTCCCAAGCCACGTCCAGCGCTTGCAGGCGACCGCCGGGGGCGTCGACCAGGTACTGCTGCAGCGGCGCAACGCCGAAGGTATAGGCGACGCGGAAATCCGCCGGCTTGCCATCTGCGCCGGGGGTACTGACCCAGAAGCCACCGTCCTTGCGGAAGAAACGGGTGGTTTCCTGATCGCTCTGGAAGGTCGACTCGTTGAAGTCGCCTTGTACGTTGGCGTCGTTCGCTGCCTGCATCGCCAGTCGATGGTGGCTGGCGTGCCAGTCACGGGCCTGCTGGGTGTGGCAGCTGGCGCATTGCGCTTCGTCGACCATGCTGGCCGGCTGGTCGCTGGCCTGGGACGGCGCCTTGCCCGGCAGGGCGTCGCTTCCCCCTTTGACGAACAACCAGACAGCCAGGCCGATCAATAGCAGCAGGCCCGCGAGGACCGGGTAGACGGGGCGCCGGACAGGCCGGCGCGGGGGAATCGGGTGGTGCTTCGACATGCAGACGTCCGCTGTACTGGCAAGCGTGCTTCACGGTGGTGTGCAGGTTCCGTGAATGCCCCGGAGGCCGTCAAGGCTGTCTGATGATGCGCCCGTGGATGCTTACCTCACCCAAACCTAAGCAGGTGGTCTGCCCGCTGGACGTCACGCCGGCTCAACCTTGAGCAGTACGCCGTCCTGGCCGATGACCCGGACCTGGCTGCCGGCCGGCAGGTCAGGGCCGACCACCAGCCAGACGGAGTCGCCGGCGCGGATCTTGCCCCGTCCACCGCTGATGGCTTCATGCAGGGCGAACTCGCGGCCAATGAACTCCTGTCCGCGCTGGTTCAGGCCGGGCTGCGCGGAGGGTTTGGCGGCGCTGCGCTGGCGCTGCCACCAGTACACCGCGGTGAAGATCGAGAGCACGCCGAAGAGCAGAAACTGGATGGCCCAGTGCAGCTCCGGGACGATGAAGGTGAGCACGCCGACGCTGGCCGCAGCCACGCCTACCCACAGCAGGTAGCCGCCGGCGCCGAAGACTTCGAGGATCAGGAGCAGGGTGCCCAGGGCCAGCCAGTCCCAGTAGGTCAGGTGCTGGAGGTAGTTCCACATCGGTTCAGCCCTTCTTGCTGTCGAAGGTGGCGCGGACGATCTCGCCGATACCGCCCACGGCGCCGATCACCTGGCTGGCTTCCAACGGCATCAGCACCACTTTGCTGTTGTTGGCACTGGCCAGGTTGCCCAGGGCCTCGACGTACTTCTGTGCGACGAAGTAGTTCACCGCCTGCACGCTGCCCTGGGCAATGGCGTCGGACACCATGCGCGTCGCTTCGGCTTCGGCCTGGGCACCCCGTTCACGGGCCTCGGCCTCAAGGAAGGCGGCAGCGCGCTGGCCTTCGGCCTTGAGAATCTGTGCCTGCTTCTCGCCTTCGGCGGTGAGGATTTCGGCCTGGCGACGACCCTCGGCTTCGAGGATCTGCGCGCGCTTGAGGCGCTCGGCCTTCATCTGGCTGGCCATGGCTTCCACCAGGTCCGCCGGCGGGGTGATGTCCTTGATCTCGATGCGGGTGACCTTGATGCCCCAGGGCGCGGTGGCTTCATCCACGGTGCGCAGTAGGCGCTCGTTGATCGAGTCGCGCTGGCTGAGCATGGCATCCAGCTCCATGGAGCCGAGCACGGTGCGGATGTTGGTCATCACCAGGTTGCGGATGGCGTGCTCCAGGTCGTTGACCTCGTAGGCAGCCTGGGCGGCGTTGACCACCTGGAAGAAGCACACGGCGTCGATGGTGACGATGGCGTTGTCGGCGCTGATGGCTTCCTGCGGCGGGATGTCCAGCACGCTTTCCATCACGCTGAGCTTGCGGCCGATGCGGTCCATCACTGGCACGATGATGTTGAGGCCCGGTTTCAGGGTATTGGTGTAGCGGCCGAAGCGCTCCACGGTCCACTCGAAGCCTTGTGGCACGACCTTGAAACCCATAAACACGATCGCGATCGCAAGGACGACGAAGAGGATGACGACACTGCCGATTTCCATGGGGAAAGCTCCGTTTGCTGGCTGTGATTCTTGTTGGTCGGGGCCCCTCCGCCCCAAGCCGACAAGGATTTCATTTCTGCTCGCTTTGTGGCGTGACCCGCAGCACTTCTTCGATGGTCGTCAGGCCTGAGGCGACCTTTTGCGCGCCAGACAGGCGTAGGCTGCGCATGCCTTCCTTGAAGGCGGCACGGCGCAGGGCGATCAGGTCGGTGTCGGCCGTGATCATCGGCTTGACGGCATCGGACAGCAGCATGATTTCGTATACCCCGGCGCGGCCACGGTAGCCGGTATCGCGGCATTCCAGGCATCCAACAGCGCGATGGGCGCCGGTGGGCAGCGGTGCGCTCCAGGGTTTGGTCAGGTTGTTCCAGTCGTCCTCGGCGAGCTCCATCGGGGCCTTGCAATGCGGGCAGAGTGTGCGCACCAGGCGTTGGGCCATGACCCCGAGCAGGGTGGCGCGCAGCAGGTAGTAGGGCACGCCCAGCTCCAGCAGGCGAGTGATGGCGCTGGGTGCGTCGTTGGTGTGCAGGGTGGATAGCACCAGGTGACCGGTGAGGGCGGCCTGGATGGCCATTTCGGCGGTTTCCAGGTCGCGGATTTCGCCGACCATGATGATGTCCGGGTCCTGCCGCATCAGTGCACGCACACCACTGGCGAAGGTCAGGTCGATGTTGTGCTGCACCTGCATTTGGTTGAAGGCGCCCTCGATCATCTCGATGGGGTCTTCGATGGTGCAGACGTTCACCTCGCTGGTGGCCAGTTGCTTGAGCGTGGTGTAGAGCGTTGTGGTCTTGCCCGAGCCGGTGGGGCCGGTGACCAGGATGATGCCGTTGGGCTGGTTGGTCATGCTCTGCCAGCGGCGCAGGTCGTCCTGAGAGAATCCGAGCTGGTCGAAGCTCTTCAGCAGCACTTCTGGGTCGAAGATCCGCATCACCATCTTTTCGCCGAAAGCGGTGGGCAGGGTAGACAGGCGCAGCTCCACTTCGCCGCCGTCCGGGGTCTTGGTCTTGACCCGACCGTCCTGGGGCTTGCGCTTCTCCGCCACGTTCATCCGCCCGAGACTCTTCAGGCGGCTGACGACGGCCATGGTGACCTGAGGCGGGAACTGATAGACGGTATGCAGCACGCCGTCGATGCGGAAACGCACTGTGCCCTGTTCGCGGCGCGGCTCGATGTGGATGTCGCTGGCGCGTTGCTGGTAGGCGTACTGGAACAGCCAGTCGACGATGTTGACGATGTGCGCGTCGTTGGCGTCCGGCTCCTGGTCGCTGGCGCCGATCTTCAATAGCTGCTCGAAGTTGCCGACGCCGCTGGTCTTCTGGTCCACCGTGCTGGCGCCGCTGACCGATTTGGCCAGGCGGTAGAACTCCAGGGTGAATTTCTGGATGTCGATCGGGTTGGCTACTACCCGCTTGATCGGGCGCTTGAGCACATGGGTGAGGTTGCTTTCCCAGCTCTGTACGAAGGGCTGCGCGCTGGCGATGGTCACCGCTTCGCTGTTGACGGCCACAGCGAGGATCTTGTGGCGCTGGGCGAAGGCGTAGGACATCAGCGGGGTGATGGCGGCGACGTCGATCTTCAGCGGGTCGATGCGCAGGTAGGGCTGGCCGGCGTGCTCGGCCAGCCAGTGACTGAGGGTCTCCAGGTCGAGCTTCTTGCCGGGGCGCTTGAGGTCGTCCACCTGCTGCGCGGCGAGAAACTCCAGGGGGTGCTGCTGGTTGTTCACCGCGCTGCGGCGAATAGCCAGGCAGTGCTCGGCCTGGTCCTGGCTCAGGCGGCCCTGGGCCACCAATTCGCGCATCAGGTCGTTGAGGTCCAGCCAACGGTCCTGGGCGGGTGAGGCAAAGGCGGACATGCAAGCTCCTCGGTCACGCTTCTCAGTCTGGAAGAGTAGTCAATCGCTCTTCTCGCGGGACGGCAAGCATGCCCGAATTGCCAGCATTCGGCTAAGCGCTGGATCAAGGAACGGAAGCCTGTTCCAGCTCAACCGAGAACACGCTGACCAGCGAGCGCATTTTCTGCGCGATGACTTCCGCCCGATGCGGCGTCAGCCCCGGTTGGCGCAGTTGCACCAGCAGGTTGTCGCCCAACTGGTTGACCTCCAGCCAGCGCGGCACCAGCTGCAGCTGGGCGAAGAAGGCGAGCAGGCGACCGAGGATGTCGGCCTCCGCCTCGGCGAGGATGGCGAACTGCATCTCGCCAGCGTGGAGCTTGGCGGTGCGCGGGTGCCAGTGGTCTTCGCGGAGGGCGGGGGCGGTCTGCAGGCTGAGCATGGAAGATTCCTCGGTAGGGATGCCGATAGTTTTCCAGCCTGAATGGGGATTTTTCTGCCTGAATTGCGATGGTTGGTAAAGTATTTGGATAAACTTTCCGGGTAACTCGAAAAGCCGGGAAAATTTATGTCCATCACTCTGGATGTCTACGACAAACGCATTCTCGACCTGCTGCAGGAGGATGCCAGCCTGTCCACCGCCGAGATCGCCGAGCGGGTGGGGCTGTCCCAATCGCCCTGCTGGCGGCGCATCCAGCGCCTGAAGGATGAGGGCGTGATCCGTTGCCAGGTCACCCTGCTGGATCGCCGCAAGGTCGGCCTCAACGCGCAGATCTTTGCCCAGGTGAAGCTCAACGCCCACGGCCGCTCCAACCTCACCGAGTTCGCCGAGGCCATGCGCCAGTTTCCCGAGGTGCTGGAGTGCCATGTGCTGATGGGCGCAGTGGACTTCATGCTGCGCATCGTCACCCGCGACATCGAGGCCTACGAGCGCTTCTTCTTCGAGAAGCTGTCGCTGGTGCCGGGAATCCAGGAGGTGAACTCCATCGTGGCGCTGTCGGAGATCAAGTCGACCACCAGCTTGCCGGTGGGGCAGGGGTTGTAGGGGCGATTTCAATCGCCGGGGGCAGCGCGGCTGACCTATCAGGCTCAACCTGATTGGCGAACCTTCGGCTCGCTTGGCGAATGAATTCGCCCCTACAAAAGAGTTCTCAGGGGGCCTTGTCGCCGTCCGTCAGTACCATCGGCTCCTTCGCCAGCTTCCCTGCCTGGTGCGGCGGGGAGAGCCCCATGGACAGGTAGATGCCAGTCAGCCCGTCGACACCCATATCCGCCGGGCGCACCCATTCCACCGGGACGTAGATCAGCCCGCCGCCCACCGGGATAGGCGCGGTGGGCACGAGCACGGCGCAGTACTGGCGGCCTTCCAGTTCGAAGGATTCCGAGCTGGGGCGCAGCGCCAGCACGGCTGCACCGTCACCGCCGAAGAAGCACCAGACCGGGCTCATGGCGGCGATGTCGGCGTTCTTGCTGCGATCCAGCAGGCCGACGAAACGGTCGGCCAGGCTGTACAGGCTGCCCACCAGCGGCGCGCGGCGCAGGGTCATGTCCAGTAGCCAGGCCAGCGGCCGGCGCAGGCCGAGCTGCACCGCCAGGCCCAGGGGATAGAGGCTGCCCAGCAGCACCAGGGTGCCGACCAGATACGCCAGCACCGGATTGCTGGCGAAAGGCTGGCCGAGAGCACCGAGGAGCTGGCCGATCACCGTGGACGGCCCCACCAGCGTGTTCAGCAGGCTCACCAACCAGGCCAGCAGCGCCAGTGTCAGCACCAGCGGCAGCAGGGCCAACAGGCCGGTCAGCCAGGTGGTGACCACGGAGCGGAAGCTTTGCCTGAGCATGGTGGCGTTTCCGTTTTACTTGGCCAGTGCCTTCCAGCTGCGCAGGCTGATCAGGGTCTGCGCCTGCTCGCCGCGTGCGGCCAGTACTTCGCCGTCCAGCGGCAGGGCCGCCAGCTCAGCGAACTTGGACAGCTCGCCATAGGCGCGGTCGACCTCCGGCACGTCCAGCACCTGGCGCGCCAGGCGCAACCAGACCAGCAGGCGCTCGATGCGCGGCAACTGCTCGGCCAGGTCTTCGGGCTGGCGCTTGTAGCGCTCCAGTTTCAGGGCCTCGGCTTCCTCGCTCAGTAGGCGCGGCAGCCAGTTGCCCAGCGGTGCCTTGCCCTGGCGATTGCCGCGCTCATTGCGTTCGACGGTCCAGGCGCGGGTCAGTAGCCAACGGGATGTATTCAGGGAGAACAGGCCCCAGCGGGTGCCCTGCAGTTCTTCGGCGAACTGTTGCGGCGCGCCGTGGCGCACGGCTTCGTCCAGCTCACCGGCTTGGAGACGCGGGCGCCAGTCCTTGAGCAGGGCATCCAGGGTTTCGCGCAGTTCGTGGCTGCTTGCGCGCGGGGCGGCCTGGCCCAGGCTGCCGATCAGGGCGCGCAGGTCGATCAGTTGCTGCAGCCAGTCCACCAGTAGCTTCCAGTGGCCATTGAAGCGGTACTGCTCGGCCAGGCGCTGGCTGCTGCCCAGCAGGTGCCAGGCGAGCGCGGCGAAGGCGTCGTCCAACGACTGTTCCGCCGACAGTGCGGGTGCCGGCAGGCTGAGGTGATAGCTGTTGGCGTCATGGAGGCGGTATCCGCGCTCGGCCTTGCTGATATCGCAGGGCATCAGCGGCAGGTCGGCGGCCAGTTCGGCGGCCAGTTCCAGCAGGGCCTCAGGTTCGCCCTGGCGCAGCTCCAGCTCCAGCTCGCAAATCTCTTCCTGGTGCTTGCCGGCGATCACCTTGCCCAGGTCCAGGGCTGCTTCGATCACCACCTTGGCCTTGCCGCGACCCCAGGCGATCTCGGCGCGGTCGCGATTGAAGTCGGTGGTGAAGATCGGCTTGAGCTGCTTCTTGTCCAGTTCGGCCAGGCTGGCGGGCCAGCAGTCGTCGGTGAGTTTCTTCGGGTCCAGCTTGGCCTTGTCCAGGAACCAGTCCCATTCGTTGCGCTCGGACAGCCCGGCGACGCTCTGGCCACGGGTCTTCAAGGTCTGGATGAACTGTTCGCCGTCACGGCGCAGGCGCAGGGCCACGCGTGCCTGGGCCAGGTCGCGCTCGGGCGTGTCGAAGTACTGGTTGAAGAGTTCGCGGCGTTCCCAGCCGGACTTGTTGCGCTTCTTCAGCAGCGGGTGGTCGCGCAGGGCTTCCAGGGTCTCGCGGCTGGCGCGAAGCTTGATTTCGGTCTCTTTGTTCATCGCCGGGGTCTTTAGACGCAGCCAGGGGGTGGCTACCAAGGCGGTGAAGTTTACAGGACAGGTCCGCACCTTGCCGCAGCGGTTTCACCGCGCGCGGGCTGGGCCTATGATGATCCTTCGTCCGAGGAGGTCCCCGATGCCCGTTCCAGACCTGAAATCGCAGTTCGCCGCGCTGATCGCCACGCCATCGGTGAGCTGCACCCAGCTCAGTTGGGACCAGTCGAACCAGGCGGTGATCGAGTTGCTGGCCGGCTGGCTCGGCGACCTGGGTTTCCGTTGTGAGATCCAGCAGGTGGCGCCCGGCAAGGCCAACCTGCTGGCCACCTACGGCTCGGGCCCCGGTGGCCTGGTGCTGGCCGGCCACAGCGACACGGTGCCCTTCGATGCCGCCCTGTGGAAAACCGACCCGCTGAAACTCAGCGAGGTGGGCGACCGCTGGTTCGGCCTGGGCAGCTGCGACATGAAGGGATTCTTCCCGCTGGCCATCGAGGCCGCACGCGGCCTGCTGGACCAGCCGTTCCGCCAGCCGCTGATCATCCTCGCTACCTGCGATGAGGAAAGCTCCATGGCCGGTGCCCGGGCCCTGGCCCAGGCGGGGCAGCCGCTGGGTCGCGCGGCGGTGATCGGTGAGCCAACGGGCTTGAAGCCCATCCGCCTGCACAAGGGCGTGATGATGGAACGCATCGAGATCCTCGGGCAAAGTGGCCACTCCTCCGACCCGAGCCTCGGCCACAGCGCCCTGGAAGCCATGCATGCGGTAATGAGCGATCTGATCGAATTACGCGGCGAATGGCAGCAGGAATTCCGCAACCCGCAATTCACCGTGCCGCAGCCCACCCTCAACCTCGGTTGCATCCACGGCGGCGACAACCCCAACCGCATTTGCGGCCAGTGCAGCCTGGAGTTCGACCTGCGCCCGTTGCCGGGTATGAACCCGGACACCCTGCGTGCGGTGATCCGCCAGCGCCTGCGGCCGGTGGCCGAGCATTACCAGGTGAAGATCGACTTCAAGCCGCTGTTTCCGGCGGTGCCGCCGTTCGAGCAGTCGCCGGAAAGTGATCTGGTACGCGTGGCCGAGCGTCTTACCGGGCATACCGCGCAGGCGGTGGCCTTTGGCACCGAAGCGCCGTATCTTCAGCAGCTCGGTTGCGAGACCCTGGTACTCGGCCCCGGCGATATCGCCTGCGCCCACCAGCCCGACGAGCACCTGGAACTGTCACGGATCGAGCCTACCGTTGCGCTACTGCGCCAGCTCATCCAGCATTACTGCCTTTAATCCGCTACCACGTACTGATCGAGAGGGTTTCCGTTGATGCTCATGCGACGACGATAACGCGCCGCCTTACTTTCATTCCCAGAACCGCTGGGAGTCGCACTCGTCATTTCGCTTAACCAAAGGCTCACGGAACCATGCCTGATTACGTCAACTGGCTGCGCCACGCTACCCCCTACATCAATGCCCACCGGGACTGCACCTTCGTTGTGATGCTGCCCGGCGAAGGCGTCGCTCACCCGAACTTCGGCAACATCGTCCATGACCTGGTGTTGCTGCACAGCATGGGCGTACGCCTGGTGCTGGTGCATGGCTCGCGTCCGCAGATCGAGGCGCGCCTGGCTGCCCGCGGCCTGACGCCGCATTTCCATCGTGACCTGCGGATCACGGACGGCCCGACCCTGGAATGTGTGATCGATGCCGTGGGCCAACTGCGCATCGCCATCGAGGCGCGCCTGTCCATGGATATCGCCGCGTCACCCATGCAGGGCTCGCGGTTGCGGGTGAGCACCGGCAACTTCGTCACCGCGCGGCCCATAGGCGTGGTCGACGGCATCGACTATCACCACACTGGCGAAGTGCGCCGGGTGGACCGCAAGGGTGTCGGCCGCTTGCTGGACGAGCGCACCATTGTGCTGCTGTCACCACTCGGCTACTCGCCCACCGGGGAAATCTTCAACCTCGCCTGCGAGGACGTCGCCACCCGCGTGGCCATCGACCTGGGAGCGGACAAGCTGATCCTGTTCGGCGCCGAGCGCGGTCTGATCGACGAGTCCGGCAAATTGGTGCGCGAACTTCGCCCGCAACAGGTGCCGCCGCACTTGACCCGTCTTGGCAACAACTACCAGGCCGAGCTGCTCGATGCGGCCGCCCAGGCCTGTCGCGCCGGGGTCAAGCGCAGTCACATGGTCAGCTACGCCGAAGATGGCTCGCTGCTCACCGAGCTGTTCACTCGCGACGGTGGCGGCACCCTGGTGGACCAGGAGCAGTTCGAGTCCCTGCGCGAAGCCACCATCGACGACGTCGGCGGCTTGATCGACCTGATCACCCCGCTGGAGGATCAGGGCATCCTGGTGCGCCGCTCGCGGGAAGTGCTGGAGCGGGAGATCGAGCAGTTCACCATCGTCGAGCGCGACGGGCTGATCATCGCCTGTGCGGCGCTCTATCCTATCGCCGACTCCGACACCGCCGAGCTGGCCTGCCTGGCGGTCAACCCGGAGTATCGCCACGGCGGCCGCGGCGATGAACTGCTGGAGCGTATCGAGGAACGCGCCCGTGCCATGGGGATGAAGACCCTGTTTGTCCTCACCACCCGCACGGCGCATTGGTTCCGCGAGCGCGGCTTCCAGCCTAGCGGCGTCGAACGCCTGCCGGCTGCGCGGGCGTCGCTGTACAACTTCCAGCGCAATTCGCAGGTGTTCGAGAAAACCCTCTGAGCTCTGCCCGAGCGCCTCACTCTCATGTGGTGGGGACTGCTTTCCCGTAGGGGCGAATGAATTCGCCCCTACGGGAGATGTCCCTGCAGGCTGATCAGTTGCTGATCAACCCCAGGATGCTCGCCTGGTAGGCGGCGACGAAGGTGTCGAAGTCCACTTCCGGTTCGGCTTCCAGCCGTGCCTGTTCATCCAGGGACGCGCGGGCCATGGCTTCGAAGCGGGCCTGGTCTTCGGCGCTCAGCGGTTGGCTGCGGAAGTACTCGGCATGCTGGCGGCTGTGGCGCATGGCGAATTGGCTGAAGCTTTCGTTGCGTTCGCGCAATTCGGCCAGCACCTGGGCCGACGGGGTCAGCGCCGGGTCGGCGACCTTGGCACGTTGGGCGGCCAGGGCCTGCGAGTGAGCTTCGCCACCCTGGGCGGCGTCCAGCAACTCGGCGGTGCGATTGATGCGGTCGAGCAGCTCGGTGGCCCACTCGGTCAGGCCGACGGCATGGCCGTGGCGTTGCAGTTGCAGACCCGGGCGTCGGCCTTCCTTCACCACACGCTGGAAGTTGTCGGTGGCGCAACCGCATTCCTCGCCGGCCATCGGCGGGCTGTCCTGCAGGGCACAGAACAGCAGGAATGCATCGAGGAAGCGCGCTTCGGTCAGGTCGATACCCAGCGGCAGGAAGGGATTGATGTCCAGGCAGCGCACTTCCACGTACTGCACGCCACGGGCCATCAATGCCTGGATCGGACGCTCACCGGTGTAGGTGACGCGCTTGGGACGGATCGACGAGTAATACTCGTTTTCGATCTGGATCACGTTGGTGTTCAGTTGTACCCACTCGCCGTCCACTTTGGTGCCGATCTCGGCGTAGGGCGGGTAGGGTGTGGACACGGCCTGACGCAGGCTCGCGAGGTAGCTGTCGAGGCTGTTGTAGCAGGGCGTCAGGCCGGCCTGGGCGTTGTTCTGGTAGCCCAGGTCGCTCATTCGCAAGCTGGTGGCGTAGGGCAGGTAGAGGGTGTCGGCATCCAGGCTGTCGAGGTCGTGCGGGTGGCCGCGCAGGAAGCTCTTGTCCAGGGCCGGAGCCGCGCCGAACAGGTACATCAGCAGCCAGCTGTAGCGGCGGAAGTTGCGGATCATCGCGATGTAGCGCGCCGACTGGTAGTCGCGGTCGCTCTGCGGATCGCCTTCGGCCTGCTTCAGCAGCGGCCAGAGCGCTTCTGGCAGGGAGTAGTTGTAGTGGATGCCGGCAATGCACTGCATGGTCTTGCCGTATCGCACGGCCAGGCCCTTGCGGTAAACGTACTTCAGGCGGCCGATGGGCGAGGTGCCATAACGGGCGATCGGGATGTCTTCCTCCGGCGGCAGCCGGCAAGGCATGGACGGGCTCCAGAGCAGTTCGTCGCCGAGCTTGTCCACGGTGAAGCGATGGACCTTTTCCAGGTCCGCCAGGGTCTGCGCCGGATCGGTCTCGGCCGGAGTGATGAACTCCAGTAGGGATTCGGAATAGTCCGTGGTGATCTGCGCATGGGTCAGGGCCGAACCCAGGGCGGGGGAGTGTGGCGTCAGCGCCAGTTGGCCATTGCCATCGACCCGCAGGCATTCACGCTCGATGCCATGCAGGCAGCGGGTGAGCAGGGGCAGGTTGGCGCGCTCGCCGAGCAAGGCCAGGCGGCGGGAAAGAAGATCGCTCAATTTGGAATCCTTCACGCGTCGGTCGCCCCAATATGGGGGTGGACCAAGCTGTCTACAAGAGGCGGACTTTGCCGCCGGCCGAAATACTTTTCCCGCCGGCGGCTCGCGTTGTCGCTTTGTCCAGAATAGAGCGTTGTCGCTGCCCCGCTGTTACAGCTGAGCGAAGGTGCCTTGTCCCTTGGCGACCAGTTTGTCGCCTTGCAGGACATCCGCTTCCACCACCAGGGTGCGCTTGCCGGCGTGCAGCACGCGTGCCTTGCAGATCACTTCACCCTCCGCAACCGGACGGATGTAGTTGATCTTGCACTCCAGGGTGGCGCTGCGCCGGTCGAAACCATGCGTGCTGGTGCAGGCCAGCCCCATGGTGATGTCCAGCAGCGAGAAGATGGCCCCGCCATGCATCACCTGCCCCCGATTGCGCAGGTGCTCTTCCATGGGCAGGCGCGCCTCGGCGACGCCGTCGCCAAGGCTCAGCGGCTCGATGCCCAGCAGCTTGCTGTAGGCACTGGTGGTTTGCTGGTCGGTGAAGTCCATGGTCACTTCTTCTTGATCTGCTTGGCGTTGGCGAACAGCGAAGCCATGGCGCCGGAAGCCGGCGGTGCGCTCTGGCGGGGGGCGCTTTGCTGCTGGCGCGGCTGGCCGCCCTGGCGACCACCGCCACGCGGGCCGTCGACTTTTTCGCCGGGGGTGTCGCCCATGCGCATGGACAGGCCCACGCGGTTACGCGGGATGTCCACTTCCATGACTTTCACGCGGACGATGTCGCCGGCCTTGACCACTTCGTACGGGTCTTTGACGAACTTTTCCGACAGCGCGGAGATGTGCACCAGACCGTCCTGGTGGACGCCGATGTCGACGAAGGCACCGAAATTGGTGACGTTGGTCACCACGCCTTCCAGGACCATGCCGGGTGTGAGGTCCTTGAGGCTTTCCACGCCTTCCTGGAACTCGGCGGTCTTGAACTCGGGGCGCGGGTCGCGGCCGGGCTTGTCCAGTTCCTTGAGGATGTCGGTGACGGTGGGCAGGCCGAAGGTTTCGTCGGTGAACTTGGCCGGGTCCAGTCGCTTGAGGAAGCCGGAGTCGCCGATCAGCGAGCGGATGTCGCGGCCGGTATCGGCGGCGATGCGCTGCACCAGCGGGTAGGTTTCCGGGTGAACGGCGGAGGCGTCCAGCGGGTTGTCGCCATTCATCACGCGGAGGAAGCCGGCGGCCTGCTCGAACGTCTTCTCGCCCAGGCGGCTGACTTTCTTCAGCTCGTCGCGGGTCTTGAAGGCGCCGTTGGCGTCACGGTAGGTGACGATGTTCTGCGCCAGGGTGGCGTTGAGGCCGGAGATGCGCGCCAGCAGGGCGGCGGACGCGGTGTTCACGTCCACGCCCACGGCGTTCACGCAGTCCTCGACCACTGCATCCAGGCTGCGCGCGAGTTGCAGTTGGGACACGTCGTGCTGGTACTGGCCGACGCCGATGGATTTCGGGTCGATCTTCACCAGCTCGGCCAGCGGGTCCTGCAGGCGGCGGGCAATGGATACGGCACCACGCAGGGAAACGTCCAGGTCGGGGAATTCCTTGGCGGCCAGCTCGGAAGCGGAGTACACCGAAGCGCCGGCCTCGCTGACCATGATCTTGGTCATCTTCAGGGCCGGGTACTTCTTGATCAGTTCGATGGCGAGTTTGTCGGTCTCACGACTGGCGGTGCCGTTGCCGATGGCGATCAGGTCAACGCTGTGCTTGGCGCAAAGCTTGCCGAGGATGGCCAGGGTCTCGTCCCATTTGTTGTGAGGCACATGCGGGTAGACGGTGGCGGTGTCCAGCACCTTGCCGGTGGCGTCGACCACGGCCACCTTGCAGCCGGTTCGCAGGCCTGGGTCGAGACCCAGGGTGGCGCGCGGACCGGCCGGGGCGGCCAGCAGCAGGTCGTGCAGGTTGCGGGCGAAAACGTTGATGGCTTCGCTTTCGGCCGCTTCACGCAACTCGCCCATCAGGTCGGTTTCCAGGTGGGTGTAGAGCTTGACCTTCCAGGTCCAGCGCACCACTTCGGCCAGCCATTTATCGGCCGCGCGGCCCTGGTTGGAGACGCCGAAGCGCTCGCCGATCATCAGCTCGCACGGGTGCAGGGTGCCGGGCTGCTCTTCGCCAACCTTGAGGGCGATGCTCAGTACGCCTTCGTTGCGGCCACGGAAGATCGCCAGGGCACGGTGCGACGGTACGCCCTTGAGGTTCTCGTCATGCTCGAAATAGTCGCTGAACTTGGCGCCTTCCTGCTCCTTGCCGGCCACCAGGCGGGCACTGAGGGTGGCGTTGTCCTTGAGGAAGCCGCGCAGGTTGGCGAGCAGGGTGGCGTCTTCGGCGAAGCGCTCCATGAGGATGTACTTGGCGCCTTCCAGCACTGCCTTGACGTCGGCGAAGCCTTTTTCGGCGTCGATGAAACGCTCGGCTTCGGTTTCCGGGGTCAGGCTCGGGTCGTTGAACAGCGCGTCGGCCAGCTCGCCGAGGCCCGCTTCCAGGGCAATCTGGCCCTTGGTGCGGCGTTTCTGCTTGTAGGGGAGGTAGAGGTCTTCGAGGCGGGTCTTGGTATCGGCAAGCTTGATCTCGCGCTCAAGTTCCGGGGTCAGCTTGCCCTGCTCGGTGATGCTGGAGAGGATCGCGGTGCGGCGGTCCTCCATTTCGCGCAGGTAGCGCAGGCGCTCTTCCAGGTTGCGCAGCTGGGTGTCGTCGAGGCTGCCAGTGACTTCTTTCCGGTAACGGGCGATGAAAGGCACGGTGGAGCCTTCGTCCAGCAATTCCACGGCGGCGGCGACCTGTTGCGGGCGCACGCCCAGTTCTTCAGCGATGCGGTTGTTGATGCTGTCCATTGAAAACACCTGCATGGGCGGCAGCCCGGGCCGGGCCACGGAGGCTACCGCGAAATAACAGACCGGCGAGCCAGGGGCTCGCCGGTGATGAAAGGCGCCGCATTATAAACACCGAGTTTCAAAGGGTAGGGAACCGTTCGGGGAAAAATCTGCTAACAATGGGCAAGCCGCCGCACGCCCGTTGCAAGCGATAATGCGCGGCTTGCCGAACAGGAGAAAACATGAGCAGCAACCCGACCGCTGAAGGTGAAAAGATCCTCATCGTCGACGACGACGCCCGTCTACGGCGCCTCCTCGAGCGTTTTTTCGACGAGCAGGGCTTCCGTGTGCGTGCCGTGGAGAACGTCGAGCAGATGGATCGCCTGCTGGCTCGCGAACTCTTCAACCTGGTGGTACTGGACCTGATGCTGCCTGGCGAGGACGGCCTGTCGGCCTGTCGCCGGCTGCGCGCGTCCAACAACCAGGTACCGATCATCATGCTCACCGCCAAGGGCGACGAGACAAGCCGCATCCAGGGCCTGGAACTGGGCGCCGACGACTATCTGGCCAAGCCGTTCAACCCCCGCGAGTTGCTGGCGCGGATCAAGGCGGTACTGCGTCGCCAGGCGCCGCAAGTGCCGGGTGCCCCGGCCAGCGAGGACGAGAGCGTCAGCTTCGGCGAGTACGAACTGTCCCTCGCTACCCGCGAGCTGAAGAAGGGCGACGACGTGCAGATGCTCACCACCGGTGAGTTCGCCGTGCTCAAGGCATTGGTCCAGCACGCCCGCGAGCCGCTGACCCGCGACAAGCTGATGAACTTGGCCCGTGGCCGCGAATGGGACGCCCTGGAGCGCTCCATCGACGTGCAGATTTCCCGCCTGCGCCGACTGATCGAGCCGGACCCTTCCAAGCCGCGCTACATCCAGACCGTCTGGGGCGTCGGCTACGTGTTCGTACCTGATGGCAACAAGTGAACGCGCGGCGGGAGTTCCCGCCGCCGGGCAACCCAGGGTGGTGATGCGCACCCCCTACTGGTTCCCGCAGAGCTTCTTCTCCCGCACCCTCTGGCTGGTGCTCATCGTCGTGCTGTTTTCCAAGGCGCTGACCCTGGTCTACCTGATGATGAACGAAGACGTGCTGGTGGACCGCCAGTACAGCCACGGCGCGGCGCTGACCCTGCGCGCCTACTGGGCAGCGAGCGAAGAAGAGCGTCACGACCTGGCCAAGGCCGCCGGCCTCAAGCGGGTCACCCGCGATGCCGTGCCGGCCAGCGAGCAGCACTGGCCCTACAGCGAAATCTTCCAGCGCCAGATGCAGGCCGAGCTCGGTCCAGGCACTGAAGTGCGCCTGCGCGCCCAGAGCCCGCCGGCGCTCTGGGTCCACGCCCCGGAACTGGGGCCGGACTGGGTGCGCATCCCGCTCTATCCACACCCCCTGCGTGGTCAGCGCATCTGGAGCGTACTCGGCTGGTTCCTCGGTATCGGCCTGCTGTCCACTGCCGCTGCCTGGATCTTCGTGCGCCAGCTCAACGCCCCGCTCAAGCGTCTCGTCTTCGCTGCCCGCCAGGTCGGCCAGGGTCGCAGCGTGCGCCTGCCGGTGAGCGACACGCCGAGCGAGATGGCCGAGGTGTACCGCGCCTTCAACCAGATGGCCGAGGACGTCGAACGTGGTGCCCGCGAGCGCGAACTGATGCTGGCCGGTGTCTCCCATGACCTGCGTACGCCGCTGACGCGCCTGCGCCTGTCCCTGGAGCTGATGAGCAACGACTCCGAGCTGACCGAGGACATGGTCCGCGATATCGAGGACATGGACGCCATCCTCGACCAGTTCCTCGCCTTCATCCGCGATGGCCGCGACGAGCGCGTGGAAGAGCTGGACCTGGGCGAGCTGGTGCGTGAGGTGGTGATGCCCTACAACCAGCAGGACGAGCAGGTTCGCCTGTGCCTGGAGCCGCTGCCGCCGTTCCCGTTGCGGCGCGTGTCGATCAAGCGTCTGCTGGTAAACCTGATCGAGAACGCGCTGCGATACGGCGGCAACGGCGTCGAAGTGGCGGCCTTCCTGGCTGGCGATAACGCCGCGCCCTACGTGGTGCTGAGCGTGCTGGACCGGGGGCAGGGCATCGATCCTTCGGAACTTCTGGACATCTTCAACCCCTTCATCCGCGGCGACCGCGCCCGTGGTGGCAAGGGCACCGGCCTGGGCCTGGCCATCGTCAAGCGCATCGCCGCGCAGCACGGTGGTAGCGTCGAGCTGCGCAACCGCTCCGGTGGCGGCCTTGAGGCCAGGGTATGCCTGCCTTTAGGGCTCATGCTTCCCCGCGACGCGGTGTAGATTCCTACG
Organism: Pseudomonas sp. OTU5201; assembly: GCF_038440135.1. Taxonomy (NCBI): domain Bacteria; kingdom Pseudomonadati; phylum Pseudomonadota; class Gammaproteobacteria; order Pseudomonadales; family Pseudomonadaceae; genus Pseudomonas; species Pseudomonas sp. OTU5201. The sequence goes on from NZ_JASATC010000003.1 coordinate 155,149, forward strand.
AAACGGGGCCTGCGCTTCGGCCAGGCGTTGTCAGAAATCGGCTCAGACTGCTCATCAACAGTCGTTAACTCCGCGTCTTCGCCGATTTCTTCCTAGCCTGACCTTTGCTCGGCTCCTTTTCGTACTAAACGGGATACCGCACGCGCCTTACTGTTGGGCGCTTCTACTCCTGAAATCCCTTCGGGCCCGGATTCAGGCCTGCCATCGGCAGTGATGCCACAGGGCCATTTTTTCGGGGTACGCTAGGCCGGCGCTGGGCTATCCTCAGCTTGCGCACCGACATGAGGTCAGTATGCCAGCTGCTCCCTTCCGACTGCCCCAATGGACTTGGTGGTTACCTTTGCCGCTGCTGCATCTGGCGACCTGGGTGTCTCTGGCGACCCAGGCGACCAGCGGGCTCGCAGTCTGGTATTTGCCCTTCGCCCTCGGCCTTGTGTTCTGCCTCTGGTGGGGCGCCCGGGTGCTGCCCGCCATCTACTTCAATGCCTTGCTCAGCGCCCCCTTGCTGGACTTGAACTGGTACTGGGCGCCGTTCCATGCATTACCGGAAACCCTCAGCGTCGCTGCGGGCTGGTGGGCACTCAAGCGGGCAGGCTGCCACGCCGATCTGCGGGACTTCCCCGAACTGCTGCGCTTCATGCTCTATGGCGTGCTGCTGCCGGTCAGCCTGCTGGTCTACGGCGAGCAGACGGCTTTGATGTTGGCCGGCAGTCCGGTGCGAGACAGCTGGGGAAACGCCGCCCTGCTGGTCTGGCCCGGAGCCTGCCTGACCACCCTGGCCGTGAGCCTGCCGCTGCTGACCTACCTGACCCCAATGTTCAGCCTCCGTGGCTGGGTGCCGGAACCGGTGGAAGCGTTGCCGGAAACCCTGCACCGCCTGCCGCCCTGGCCTTTGCTGCTGGCCCTGGCGTTGCTCATCCCCTGGCTGCTGACGGTGGTGCCGCTGATGCTCACCCTGCCGCCCATTGGCCTGATGATGCTCGGCCTGGCGCTGGTCTGGGGGTTTCCCGGTGCCCTTTGCGGCGCTGGCCTCACCGCACTGACCGTGCTCGCCCTGCCGGCACTGCGTCAACTGGGTGGCGCGGCGCACATGGCCGAGCCGCAGTGGGGCGTCGAGCTCTACTTCAGCGTGCTGTTGCTGATGATGTCGGCACTGTTGGTGGGACGCAGCCTGAGCGACCTGCGCCTGGCCCTTGGTCGTCGTGACGAGATGCAGAAGGAACTGGCCCTGACCAACCTGGCGCTGCAGGCCAGCCCCCTGGGGGTGACCATCGTCGACGCGCGTCAGGCCGATCAGCCGCTGATCTACTGCAACCCGGCTTTCGAGCAGATGAGTGGTTATCCGCGACAGGAGGCCCTGGGCAACCACTGGCGCTTCCTTCTCCACCACGACCGCAACCAGTCCGAGTTGCCGCGTCTGCAAGATGCCCTGCAACGCGGCGAACAGTGCCACCTGGTCCTGCGCAACTACCGCAAGGACGGCAGCCTGTTCTGGAACGAGATCACCGTGGCGCCCATGCGCGACGCTCACGGCATCAGCCATTTCGTCGCGCTGCAGCACGATGTCAGCAGCCGCGAGATGCTCTCCGAGGAACTGGATACCCGCCGTGACGAGTTGCTGCGCCAGACCCACCTGTTGAACCAGACTGAAGCCATCGCCGACATCGGCAGCTGGGTGTTGGAGATTTCCACCCTGAAGATGGCCTGGAGCGAAGGTAGCTTCCGCATCTACGAGCTGGACCCTGGCGCCGGTGCGCCCAGCCTTGGCCAGATGCTCAGCTTCTTCGATCCGGCCAGTCGAGCCATTCTGGAAGACACCCTGGAGCAGTGCCTGCGCAGCACCGAGCCCTTCGAGGTGGAACTGCGCATGCAGGGCGCCCGGGGCACCACGCGCTGGCTGCGGATCAAGGGCCTGGCCGAGCACGATGGCGACCAGGTGATCCGTATCTACGGCGCCATGCTCGACCTGACCGGCCAGAAACGCGCAGAGCGCTTGCAGCACGAACGCGACAAGCACCTGCACCTGTTCTTCGAAGCGCCGCTGATCGGCATGGCCCTGTGTACCCCGGACCAGCGCTGGGAGGAGGTCAACTACAAGCTCTGCAGTATCCTCGGCCGCTCCCGCGAACAACTGCGGGGTGTCGACTGGATGAGCATGACGTTGGCCGAGGACCGCGCCGCCGAGGAAGCCCTGCTGGAAGAGGTGCGCAAGGGCGAGCGCGACGGCTACGAGCTGGACAAACGCTTCATGAAGGGCACCGGCGGTACCGTGCATACGCGGGTCAACGTGCGCGGTGTGCGTGACCTTGATGGCCAGCTCTATGCGTTGCTGGCATTGGTGGAAGACATCAGCGCCCGTCGCGAGGCTGAGGCGCGCTACCGCACCCTCGTGGAGCACGCGCCGGAAGCCATCCTGGTATTCGACCCGCAGCGTGGCATAGTCGAGGCCAACGAGAATGCTGCGCGTTTGTTCGGCCTTTCCCGCGAACAGCTGCACGGCCACATGCCCACCGACTTCAGCCCACCGCTGCAGGCCGATGGCCGCTCTTCGCGGGAGCTGGGCAACGCCTACACCCGCGTGGCGCTCAAGGGTGAGACCCCGACGTTCGACTGGCTGATGCGTGACGTCAACGGCCGTGTACGCCCGTGCGAGGTGCGCCTGGTGCGCCTGCCTGGAGAGGGAAGGCCGCTGATCCGCCTGAGTATTACCGATATCTCCGAGCGCCAGCGCTACCAGCGCGAGATCGAGCGCCTGGCCTATAGCGACGAACTTACCGGCCTGCCCAATCGCCGCCTGCTGCTCGACCGCCTGCAGCACGCCATGGCCCGCGAGCAGCGCGAAGAGCGCTTCGGTGCGCTTCTGTTCATCGACCTGGATCACTTCAAGACGGTCAACGACAGCCTCGGTCACCCGGTGGGCGACGCCCTGCTGCGGGAAGTCACCGCGCGGCTCGCCGGTTGCCTGCGCAATGAAGACACCCTGGCGCGTCTCGGTGGCGACGAGTTCGTGGTACTGCTCGAGGCCATGGCCGATACCCCGGAGCAGGCCGGCAAGCTGGCCGCCGAGGTCGGGGACAAGCTGCTGCAGAGCCTGCATGGCAGCTACGTCATCGGCGAGCACGAGTTGGTGGTCAGCGCCAGCATTGGCATCGCCCTGCATCCTTTCACCGAACAGGTTGCCGCTGACGTACTCAAACAGGCGGACACCGCCATGTACCGGGCCAAGCAGTCCGGACGCAATGCGCTGCATTTCTTCGCCCCGGAAATGCAAGCGGCCATCGACCAGCGCCTGCAACTGCAGAACGAGTTGCGCCAGGCCATCGATCGCGGCCAGTTGGGGCTCGAATTCCAGCCCCAGATGGCCCTTGCCGATGGTCAGGTACTGGGCGCCGAGGCCCTGATGCGCTGGCACCACCCCACCCGCGGCGAGGTGCCGCCGGCGCAGTTCATTCCGCTGGCGGAAGAAACCGGTCTGATCATCGAGCTGTCGGACTGGATGTTGGAGCGCGCCTGTTCGTGCCTGGCCAATTGGCAGGCCGATCTGCCGCGGCTGGTGCTGGCCATCAACGTCAGCCCCCGCGAACTGCGCAAGCCTGGATTCGTCGAGCGCATCAGCAGCGCGCTGCAGCGCCACGGTGTGCCGGCGGGGCGGCTGGAGCTGGAAATTACCGAGGGCAGCCTGCTGGAAGAAGTCGAGCAGTGCATCGCCGCCATGCAGGCGCTCAAGGCCCTGGGCGTGCGTTTCGCCATCGACGACTTTGGTACCGGTTATTCATCCCTGGCCTACCTCAAGCGCCTGCCGTTGGACCGACTGAAGATCGACCGCAGTTTCGTCGATGGCCTGGCCGTCGACGCGAGCGACCTGGCCCTGGTGGAAACCATCCTGGCCATCGGCCGCAACCTGGGCCTGGAATGCATTGCCGAAGGCATCGAGAGCGAGGAGCAGCTGTCCATGTTGCGCCAGCGTGGTTGCGAGCTGGGCCAGGGCTACTACTTCAGCCGGCCACTGGATGAGGCCGGCTTCCGTGCCTGGATACGTGAGCGCGAGGGGCGGCAGGTGCTGGAGCGCAGCTTGTAGGGCGCCCTGCCTTTTTGTGGTAGCGAATTCATTCGCGAATGAATTCGCTACCACGGATTTCCCTGGACGGTCGCCGGATTAACGAATTCTCCGGCGTCGCAAAGATCGATCTTGCAGCAGACATCCCTGTCGTGGCCCCGCTGCTCACGTTGAACCTCAGCCCGACCATCCCTGACCGGTCGTTCGCCGGGGCAACGCATGCGTTGCCTTATCCGGCTTACCCCTTGCCCTTGGTACGCGTCGAGTTGGGGCAGGCGTTCTTTTCCAGATACTGGATGATGATGCCGGCTACATCTTGCCCGGTGGTGGTTTCGATGCCTTCCAGGCCGGGCGAGGAGTTCACCTCCATCACCAGCGGTCCGTGGTTGGAGCGCAGGATGTCCACGCCCGCCACCGACAGCCCCATCACCTTGGCGGCGCGAATGGCGGTCATGCGCTCTTCCGGCGTGATCTTGATCAGGCTGGCGCTGCCGCCGCGGTGCAGGTTGGAGCGGAATTCGCCGGGCTTGGCCTGGCGCTTCATCGCTGCGATCACTTTGTCGCCCACCACGAAGCAGCGGATGTCAGCGCCACCGGCTTCACGGATGTACTCCTGCACCATGATGTTCTGCTTCAGGCCCATGAAGGCCTCGATCACGGATTCGGCGGCCTTCTCTGTCTCGCACAGCACCACACCGATGCCTTGGGTGCCTTCCAGCACCTTGATGACCAGCGGCGCCCCATTGACCATGCGGATCAGGTCGGGGATGTCGTCGGGGGAGTGGGCGAAACCGGTCACCGGCAGGCCGATGCCCTTGCGCGACAGCAGTTGCAGCGAGCGAAGCTTGTCCCGCGAGCGGGTGATCGCTACGGACTCGTTGAGCGGGAACACGCCCATCATTTCGAACTGGCGCAGCACGGCACAGCCATAGAAAGTGACCGAGGCGCCAATACGCGGGATCACCGCATCGAAGCCTTCCAGTGCCTGGCCGCGATAGTGGATCTGCGGCTTGTGACTGGCGATGTTCATATAGGCGCGCAGGGTGTCTATGACCACCATCTCATGGCCGCGCTGCTGGCCAGCCTCTACCAGGCGGCGAGTCGAATACAGGCGCGGATTGCGCGATAACACGGCGATTTTCATTGGGCACCCGGAAGGGAAAGTGTCGGTTTTTCCTGAACGTAGGTGAGGGCCGGGTTGACCACCAGTTGCGCCTGCACCAGGGCCTTGGAGCCCAGCAGTACGCGGTAACGCATGGTCTTGCGGCAGGCCAGAGTGAACTCGATGGGCCAGACCCGGTCACCCAGGGCGAGCAGCGTGCGGATGACGTAGCGGGTCTGTGCCTGGCCGTTGGAGCTTTTTATGGTCTTTACCGTGACCACCTGCGCCTCGCAGCGGTGACGCCGTTGCACCAGGGTGCCGAGGTGCGCGGTGAACCGGACCCAGCGCTCGCCGCTCTTCTCGAACGGGACGATGTCGCTGGCATGCAGGGTGGAGGTGCTGGCCCCGGTATCGATCTTCGCGCGTAGGCCAACCATGCCAAGTTCTGGCAGGGCGATCCATTCGCGGAGTCCGATTACGGAGAGATGGTCGAAAGTCTTCAATGCAGGCTTTCCGGTAAAGTTGGCGCATTCTAGTGGGCCGATGTGACAACTGCATCAGGCCCTGGCTGAGCTTAGACCGGGCTGACGAATGGGGCAGCCCTGGCGGGATGGAAACGAGTCATGCGTGAGAAAGACGAAAAAGACGACAAGGTTCGCCTCGACAAGTGGCTCTGGGCTGCGCGCTTCTACAAGACCCGTGCCTTGGCAAAAGAAGCCATCGAGGGCGGCAAGGTCCACCACCATGGCGAGCGCTGCAAGCCGTGGAAGGAGCCGAGGGTCGGTGACGAATACGTGATCCGCGCCGGCTTCGACGAGCGCACCGTGGTCGTTCGCGCGCTGTCCGCAGTGCGTCGCGGGGCCCCCGAAGCGCAGGCCCTCTACGAGGAAACCGCCGAGAGCCTGACCAAGCGCGAAGCGTCCGCCGCCATGCGCAAGGCCGGCGCCCTGGGCATCCAGACCGACGGTCGGCCAACCAAGAAACAGCGCCGACAGATCCATTTCCTGCGCGGCGGTCACGAGTAAGGCGGCGACGCAATCGGGCGGCGTTGGGTATCGATAGAAAACACCCGCGCCAGCGATAGACAACCGGCCCTTGGTCAGTCAACGGATTTGCGCATAAAATCGCCAGCCTTTCGGCCAAATTGGCCCAAATGCAGCGAGTCCGGCATGACCGATTTCACCCAACGTTTTCTGTTCGACGACACCGATGTGCGTGGCGAACTGGTCTCCCTCGGCGAGAGCTACGCTCACGTCCTGGCCAAGCACCCCTACCCGGAGCCGGTTGCCCAACTGCTCGGTGAAATGCTCGCGGCCGCTTCCCTGCTGGTCGGCACCCTGAAGTTCGACGGCCTGCTGGTGCTGCAGGCGCGCTCGAGCGGCGCAGTTCCTCTGCTGATGGTGGAATGCTCCAGCGATCGCGAAGTGCGCGGCATCGCCCGTTACCACGCGAGCCAGGTCACCCCCGGTGCCGGTCTGCACGAACTGATGCCCGAAGGTTCGCTGACCCTGACCGTGGACCCGAAGCAGGGCCAGCGCTACCAGGGCATCGTCGCCCTCGAAGGCGCCTGCCTGGCTGAATCCCTCTCCGGCTACTTCGACAACTCCCAGCAACTGCCCACTCGGTTCTGGCTTTACGCCGATGGTCGCAATGCCCGTGGCATGTTGCTCCAGGCCCTGCCGGCCGACCGACTGAAGGACCCAGAGGCTCGCGAGGCCAATTGGCAGCACCTCACCACCCTGGCCGACACGCTGACCGCCGAGGAACTACTCGGCCTGGACAACGAAACCGTGCTGCATCGCCTCTATCATGAAGAAGCGGTGCGCCTGTTCGATCCGCAGGTCATCCATTTCCGCTGCAGCTGCTCGCGCCAGCGTTCGGCCAATGCATTGGTCAGCCTGGGCAAGGACGACGCGCAAGCCCTGCTGCAGGAAAGCGGCGGCAACGTGGTGATCGACTGCCAGTTCTGCAACCAGCGCTACAGCTTCGACGCGGCGGATATCGCCCAGTTGTTCGCCGGTGGCGGCAGTGCGGCGCCTTCAGAAACGCGCCACTGAATATGTAGCGTGCCCGCAAGGTCGCTGCGTGACCGGAGTGCGATTATCGGTCAGGAATATGCCCGACTGACAGGAGGTTTCTACCCAAAGCGGGCTTTTCTGGCATAATCGCGCGCACTTTTTTCGCTGTAGGGGGTCGCAGTACCCACTACAAATCGTTTGGAGGACTCGGCTTTTCGCCGACGGGGAACCACATGACGCAAGCCAATACCGCCGTGTACACCGATATCAGCGCCGCGCAACTGGTCGAAGAGGCCATCCGCCGTGGCGAGGGTGAACTGGCCGCCAACGGTTCGTTGGTCGTCCAGACCGGCCACCGCACCGGTCGTTCTCCGGCAGATCGTTTCATCGTTCAAGAGCCGAGCACCGAAGCCAAGATCGCCTGGGGCAACATCAACCGCCCCTTCCCGGCAGACAAATTCGATGCACTGTGGGCTCGCGTTGAAGCTTATGTGACCGAGCGTGAGCGTTTCGTTTCGCATGTGCACGTTGGTTCGGATCCCGAGCACTACCTGGCCGTCAAGATGACCACCGAGACCGCCTGGCACAACCTGTTCGGCCGTTGCCTGTTCATCAACCCGGAACAGTACAACCCGCAGTCCCGCCAGGAATGGCAGATCATCAACGCGCCGAACTTCGTCTGCGAGCCGGAGCGTGATGGCACCAACTCCGATGGTTGCGTGATCCTCAACTTCGCCGCCAAGAAAGTCCTGATCGCCGGCATGCGCTACGCCGGTGAGATGAAGAAGGCCATGTTCTCCGTGCAGAACTTCCTGCTGCCGGAGAAAGACGTGCTGCCGATGCACTGCGCCGCCAACGTTGGCGAAGAAGGCGACACCACCCTGTTCTTCGGCCTGTCCGGCACCGGCAAGACCACCTTGTCTGCTGACGAAAGCCGTTACCTGATCGGTGACGACGAGCACGGCTGGGGCGTGGGCACTGTGTTCAACATCGAAGGCGGTTGCTATGCCAAGTGCATCGACCTGTCCGAGAAGAACGAGCCGGTAATCTGGAAGGCCATCCAGTTCGGCGCCGTGCTGGAAAACGTGGTACTGAACCCGGAAACCCGCCTGCCCGACTACAGCGATGACAGCCTGACCCAGAACACCCGTGCGGCCTACCCGCTGCACCTGGTCGAGAAGCGCGTCGAGGCCAACCGTGCCGGCGAGCCGAACGCAGTGATCTTCCTGACCTGCGACCTGACCGGCGTACTGCCGCCCGTTTCCATCCTGAACAACGAGCAGGCTGCCTACCACTTCCTGTCTGGCTACACCGCGCTGGTCGGCTCCACCGAAATGGGTTCCGGCGGCGGCATCAAGTCCACCTTCTCCACCTGCTTCGGCGCGCCGTTCTTCCCGCGTCCGGCTGGCGAGTACGCAGAGCTGCTGATCAAGCGCATCCAGGGCTTCGGCTCCAAGGTGTACCTGGTCAACACCGGCTGGACCGGCGGTGGCTACGGCGTTGGCAAGCGCTTCAACATCCCGACCACCCGTGGCGTGATCGCTGCCATCCAGAGCGGTGCCCTGATCGGTGCCGAGACCGAGCACCTGGACACCATCAACCTGGACGTGCCGAAGGCCGTTCCGGGCGTCGAAACCAACCTGCTCAACCCGCGCAACACCTGGGCTGACAAGGCTGCCTACGACGAAGCTGCCAAGGCCCTGGCCAAGCAGTTCGTCGAGAACTTCAAGAAGTTCGACGTCTCCGACGCCATCAAGAACGCCGGCCCGCAGCTCTAAGCCGCCCCGCGTCCTTGTCGAAGAAGCCGCCTCCGGGCGGCTTTTTCATTTGGCTCAGTAGGGTCCTCCCAAGGATGAGAGGCTCGCCTATGACTGGTACAGGAGAGACCCGCATGCTCGACACCCTCGCTCGCGTCTTCGGCTACGACCATTTCCGCCCCGGCCAGGAAGCCGCCATCTCCGCCGTGCTGGCTGGTCGCTCGGCCGCCGCCATCTTCCCCACCGGGTCCGGCAAGTCACTGTGCTACCAGTTGCCGGCGTTGCACCTGCCGCACCGGACCCTGGTGGTGTCGCCACTGCTGGCCCTGATGCAGGACCAACTGGCCTTCCTTCACCGCCACGGCATCGCCGCCGCCAGTATCGACTCGGCGCAGAGCCGCGAGGAGGTCGCCGAGGTCATGGCGCGGGCCCGTTCCGGCGAGCTGAAGATCCTGATGATCTCCGTGGAGCGTCTGAAGAACGAGCGCTTCCGCAGCTTCATCCAGCAGGTGCCGATTTCCCTGCTGGTGGTGGACGAGGCCCACTGCATTTCCGAATGGGGCCACAACTTCCGCCCCGACTACCTCAAGCTGCCCGAGTACCAGCGCCAGTTCGGCATTCCCCAGGTGCTGTTGCTGACCGCCACCGCGACGCCGACGGTGATCGTCGACATGCAGCGCAAGTTTGCTATCGCCGACGCCGATGTCATCACCACCGGCTTCTATCGCCCCAATCTCAACCTGCTGGTGGAGCCTGTAGCCGGCGCACGCAAACTGCAGCGGCTGGTGGATTGGCTGGGCTCCCGCGTCGGGCAGCCGGCCATCGTCTACGTGACCCTGCAAAAGACCGCTGAAGAGGTTGCCAGGCACCTCAGCGAGCGCGGCATCGCTGCCAGCGCTTACCACGCCGGAATGCCCATTGAAGCGCGCGAAGCACTGCAGCGCCGGTTCATGGCCGGAGAGGTCAATGTGATGGTCGCCACCATTGCCTTCGGCATGGGCATCGACAAGAGCGACATCCGCCAGGTCGTGCACTACGACCTGCCCAAATCGGTGGAGAACTACAGCCAGGAGATTGGCCGCGCCGGGCGTGACGGCCAGCCTTCGGATTGCCTGGTGCTGGCGAACCGCGACAGCCTGAACGTGCTGGAAAACTTCGTCTACGGCGACACCCCGGAGTCGTCCGGCATCCGCCAGGTGCTGGCGGAGCTCAAGGCGGCGGGGCAGGGCGGCGACCGCTGGGAGCTGATGCTCGGCGCGCTCTCCGACCAGAGCAATATTCGTCAGTTACCGCTCAAGACGCTGCTGGTGCAACTGGAGCTTCGCGGCATCATCGCGCCGCTGTTCGCCTACTTTGCCGAGTACCGCTTCAAGTACCTGCTCGAGCCTGAAGCGCTGGTGGCGAAGTTCGAAGGCGAGCGCCGCCAGTTCGTCGAGGCGCTGGTGCGTACCTCAACCCGCGCGCGCACCTGGTGCACGGTGGATTTCGACAGCCTCTACCGCCAGTACAGCGCCGAACGCAGCCGTGTGGTGAAGGCCTTGGATTACTTCCAGGAGCGCGGCTGGATCGAGCTGGAAAGCAAGCAGATGACCGAGGTCTACGCCGTGCTGAGGCCCGATTTCGATACGGACGCGCTGGCCGCCGAACTGCACAGCTACTTCCGCCAGCAGGAAGACAGCGAGATCGCCCGGATCCAGGCAATGCTGGCGCTATTCGCCAGCGAGACTTGCCTCAGCGCGCGACTGGCCCATTACTTTGGCGACCGCGATGTGCCGGAGCGTTGCGGCCATTGCTCGGTCTGCCACGGCCGCGTGGCACGCCTGCCCGCGCCGCCGGCACTTGCTCCGCTCGCGGAGCGCAGCTTCAGTGCTCTGTGCGGCGGTTTCATCCAGCGCTTCGCGGAACTGAAGGGCGAATCCCCCAGCGCCGAGTGCCTGACCCGCCTGCTCTGTGGCATCAGCGCGCCGCTCTTCACCCGGCTCAAGGCGCGCAACCTGCAGGGCTTCGCCGCGCTGGAGGCTTATCCCTACGCTGAGGTGCGCGACTGGGTGAGTCAGCAAGCAGGCTGAGACTCATCGCGGCATTCTGATTTTTTGATGGGTTTAATCATTAATCAGCGTTGGTAGCGGGCGTGTCGGCTGCTTAGGATGGCGCACTTTCAATTTCGCCACTCCTAGGAGCACTCCATGCATATTGATGAAGCCATCCGTAGCCGCCGCGCCATCAAGGGCTACGACACCAATCACAGCATCAGCCGTGAACAGAAGGACGAACTGCTGCAATTGGCCCTGCTCGCGCCTACCGCCTTCAACCTGCAGCACGTGCGCCTGGTGGAAGTCAGCGATCCGGCCCTGCGTCAGCGCATTCGCGACGTGGCCTGGGACCAGGCCCAGGTGACCGAGGCTTCGATGCTGGTGATCGTCTGCGCGCGCCTCGACGCCTGGGAAAAGGACGCCGCCCGCGTCTGGGCCGAAGCTCCGCAGCCGGTGCAGGACTTCATGGCCGGCGCCATCGACAACTACTACCGTGACAAGCCCCGCGTGCAGCGTGACGAAGTGATGCGCAGCTGTGGCCTGGTGGCCCAGACCCTGATGCTCGCCGCTCGTGGCAAGGGGCTGGATACCTGCCCCATGGACGGCTTCGACTTCGACGCCGTAGCCGATCTGATCCGCCTTCCGGAAAACCACGCCATCGGCCTGATGGTCGCGGTGGGCAAGCAGGCCGCCCCGGCCAAGCCGCGCATCGGCAAGCTGGCCTTCGACGAGGCGGTGATCCGCGACCGGTTCTGACTCCGGGGCTGTCCCGTCGGGTGGATAGCGCTTTTCTATCCACCGACGGCGTCTTGCCGAACCCCGATGGTGGACCGGTAAAGCGTGGTCCACCCTGAAAACGCCGCCGCTGCCTTGTGCCGCGGCGGCGTTTTCATGTCCTGCCAATGGCCATCAAGCGCTCGATTAGCCATTGCAGCGCTTCGTCCTCTTCACGCTGGGCCACGCTCACCAGGTCGAGATGAAAGGGGCCGAGGGCGAAGGGCAGGGGCTGCACCAGCAAGGGCAGCAGGCTGGCGAAGTGCTGGGCCAGCCGCGCCGGCAGCACCACGGTGAGGTCGGTACCGGCCACGATGTGCGCCGCCTGCAGGTAGTTCGGCGTGGTGTAGACGATGTCCCGCGCCAGGCCTTGTTCCCCCAGCCACTGATCGACCATGCCTTTGGTCTGGCCACCGTGTACCCAGAGGTGACGTAGCCTGAGGAAGCTGGACAGGTCGGGCGCTTCCTGCAATTGCGGATGGTCGCGCCGGGCGACCAGCCGCAGCGACTCGCTCATCCAGCGGCGGCTGGCGAAACGCGAAGGAATGCTTTCGAAGCGGCCCAGCACCAGGTCCAGTTCACCCTGGTCCAGCGCGGCGGAGGGCAGGCTCGGCGAGAGATGGCGGATGGCGATCTTCACCCCCGGCGCTTCTTCGGCCAGTTGCTGCAGCAGGCGCGGCATGCAGATCAGCTCCACATAGTCCGTCACGGCGATGGTGAAGCGCTGACGGCTGCGCGCCGGGTCGAAGCCTTCGCCGATGACGAGGCTCTGTTCGATCTGTTTGAGCGCGGCGCGAATGGGCGTTTCCAGGGCCAGCGCCCGCGGCGTGGGCTGCATCGCCCGGCCCACGCGTACCAGAAGCGGGTCGCCGAGCAGTTCGCGCAGGCGGTTGAGTGCATTGCTCACCGCCGGCTGGCTGAGGGACAGGCGCTCCGCCGCGCGGGAGACGTTGCGCTCGCGCAGCAGGGCGTCCAGCACCCGCAGGAGGTTGAGATCGAAGTTGGAGATATTCACCAGGGGAATGCCACGTATCACAAGACTAAATTTCAAAAATAGTACCGGCTTCCTTAAGGTGATTGGCGATTTTGTCTCCCCATCAGAACAACAAGAGGGCCACCCATGACCCAGAGCGTATTCAACATCCAGCGGGCCGCCGTGATCGGCGCCGGCACCATGGGCCGCGGTATCGTCATGAGCCTGGCCAGCGCCGGCCTTGATGTCCGCTGGCTGGACAACAACCCGCAGATGCTCGAACAGGCACAAGGGGCGGTTGCCGACACCTACGCCCACAACGTACGCCAGGGGCGCATCAGCGAGGCCCAGGCTGCCGAGCGTGTGGCGCGCATCCAGGCGGTGGGCAGCTACGACGACCTGGCGGAGGTCGACCTGGTGATCGAGGCGGTGTTTGAAAACCTCGAACTCAAGCAAGCCATCTTCCGTGAGCTGGATGCCCGCCTGAAGCCGGACGCCATCCTCGCCAGCAACACCTCGGCCCTGGACATCGACGCCATTGCCGCCATCACCCAGCGCCCGCAACAGGTTCTCGGCCTGCACTTCTTCAGCCCGGCGCACATCATGAAGCTGCTGGAAATCGTCCGTGGCGCGCGCACCGCCCCAGACGTTCTCGACGCCGCCCAGGAACTGGGCAAGCGCATGGGCAAGGTCAGTGTGGTGGCGGGGAACTGCAAGGGTTTCATCGGCAACCGCATGCTTCACACCTATGTGCGCGAGGCGCGGATGCTGCTGCTGGAGGGTGCCTTCCCGCACCAGGTGGATAGCACCCTGCAAGGCTTCGGATTCGCCATGGGTCCGTTCCGCATGTACGACGTGGTGGGCATCGACCTGGAGTGGCGCGCCCGCGAATTGGCCGGCAAAGGCCAGGACGACCCGGCGGTACAGGTGGACAACCGCCTCTGCGGCCTCGGTCGCTTCGGCCAGAAGGCGCGCATGGGCTACTACCGCTACGCCGAAGGCAGCCGTCAGGCCGAACACGACCCTGAGGTTGATGCGCTGGTGCTGCAGGTTTCCGAGCAACTCGGCTTTTTGCGCCGCGATATCGGCCCGGAGGAAATCCTCGAGCGTTGCCTGCTGGCCCTGGTCAATGAAGGGGCGAAGATTCTCGAAGAAGGCATCGCCACTTCCAGCGCCGATATCGACACCGTTTACCTCAATGGCTACGGCTTCCCGGCGGACAAGGGCGGGCCAATGGCCTGGGCCGACAACCAGGGTCTGCCTGCCATTCGCGGGCGCCTGGATGCCCTGGCCGAACGCTTCGGCACCCACTGGCAACCGGCCAACTTGATCTGCCGGCTGGCTGAATCCGATGGCCGCTTTGCCGATTTCCAAGAGGAGGCCTGACATGGCTTACAAGGCACCCCTGCGTGATATGCGCTTTGTGCTTCACGAACTCTTCGATGTTTCCAGCCACTGCGAGCTGCTGGCCAACGGCCTGGACCGCGAGCTGATTGACGGCGTGCTGGAAGAGGGCGCGCGTTATGCCAGCGAAGTGGTTTCGCCGCTCAACCGTAACAGCGACGAGGAAGGCGTGACCCTGGCACAGGGCGCGGTGACCACACCTCGGGGCTTCCGCGAAGCCTATCGGCAGTATTGCGACAACGGCTGGGCGAGCATGACCGGGCCGCAGGAGTTTGGTGGCCAGGGATTCCCGCAGATGGTCGCCTGCAACTTCCACGAGATGCTGATGGGCGCCAGTCTGTCCTTCCGTGTCTATTCCGGCCTCACTGAAGGCGCTGTGGTAGCGCTGCACAAGCACGGCAGCGACGCACTCAAGCAGGCCTACCTGGAAAAACTGGTGAGCGGTCAGTGGGCCGGCACCATGTGCCTGACCGAGCCTCAGGCCGGCACCGACCTGGCCCTGCTGCGCACCCGCGCCGAGCCTCAGGCCGATGGCAGCTACAAGGTCAGCGGCAGCAAGATCTTCATCAGCGGCGGTGAGCAGGACCTTTCCGAGAACATCGTCCACCTGGTGCTGGCGCGCCTGCCGGATGCCCCTGCCGGAGTGAAGGGCATCAGCCTGCTGCTGGTGCCCAAGTTCATCGCCAACCCCGACGGTACGCCTGGGACGAAGAACGCCCTGGGTTGCGGCGCCATCGAGCACAAGATGGGCATCAAGGGCGCGGCCACCTGCGTCATGAACTTCGACGGTGCTACTGGCTGGCTGATCGGCGAAGCCAACCAGGGCCTGGCCTGCATGTTCACCATGATGAACGACGCGCGCTTCCAGGTTGGCCTGCAAGGGCTCGGCATTGGCGAGCAGGCCTTCCAGGGGGCTCTGGCCTATGCCCGTGAACGCCTGCAGTCACGCGCCCTCAGCGGCCCGGCGGCGCCGGACAAGCCCGCTGACCCGATCATCCACCACCCCGACGTGCGGCGCATGCTGCTGACCCAGAAGACCCTGGTGGAAGGCAGCCGCATGCTGGCCGCCTATTGCGGACGCCAACTGGACCTGGAGCACGGGCACCCGGACGTCGGCCAGCGCAAGACGGCCGGCCGCCGCGCGGCACTGCTGATCCCCATCGTCAAAGCCTTCCTCACCGACATGGGGCAGGAGGTGGCCAGTCTGGGTGTGCAGATCTATGGAGGTCACGGCTTCATCCGCGAGTGGGGCATGGAACAGCTGATGCGCGACAGCCGCATTACGCAAATCTACGAAGGCACCAACGGCATCCAGGCGCTCGACCTGATCCGCCGCAAGCTGATGGGTGATGGCGGTGCTGAACTGACCGCATTGCAGGATGAGTTCGCTGCCCTGGCCGATGCCCAGGCCAGCCGTGGGGAGCTGGCCGAGCTGGCCGGCGCGGTACTGGCACGCCTGCAGGAGTGGCGTGCCCTGACCGTCACCTTGCTGGATCGGGTACGGGAGGACCCGGAGGAAATCGGCGCCGCCTCGGTGGACTTCCTCCAATACTCCGCCTATGTGCTATTGGCAGGGTTCTGGTTGCAGGCTGCGGCCCGCGCCCAGGACGCACTGGGCGCGGGCACGTCGGACGTGGACTTCTACCAGGCCAAACTGCACAGCGCGCGCTTCTACATGCGCCGCGTGCTGCCGCGTGCCAGCGGTCACCGTGAAGCCCTGTTGGGTGGCGCGGATTGCCTGATGGCCTTGCCCGAGGCGCATTTCGCGTTCTGAGCCTGCCCACTCTGCGTGCCGCGCCATCGCGGCGCACACACAACAAAGGAGGACGCCAAGATGCAGCCCTTCAGTTTTGCCACCACCGCGCAGATTCTCTGCGAATCCGGTTCGGCCGTACGCCTGGCCGAGCTGTGCCGCGAGCGCGGCGCCCAGCGTGTGCTGCTGGTCACCGACCCGGGTATTACGCATTTCGGCCTGCTCGATGAGGTCCTTCCCGGCTTCGCCGCCGCCGGCCTGACCGTTGCCGTCTACGATCGCGTCCAGGCCGATCCGCCGGAAGCCATCGTGCTGGAGGCGGTGGCTCTGGCGCGGACCCTCGATGCGGAACTGGTGGTGGGCTTCGGCGGTGGCAGCTCCATGGATGTGGCCAAGCTGGTGGCCCTGCTGGCGCACCCGGATTGTCGCCAGGGGCTGGCGGATATTTATGGCGTGGGCAACGCGCGGGGTCGGCGCCTGCCGTTGATGCAAGTGCCGACCACTGCCGGAACCGGCTCCGAGGTAACCCCCATCGCCATCGTCACCACCGGCGAAACCACCAAGATGGGCGTGGTGTCGCCGCTGCTGTTGCCGGACCTGGCATTGCTGGACGCGGACCTGACGCTTGGGCTGCCGGCGGCGGTGACTGCGGCCACCGGTATCGACGCGATGGTTCATGCCATCGAGGCCTACACCAGCAAGTTGAAGAAGAACCCGCTGTCCGACCTGCTTGCCCGCGAGGCCCTGCGCCTGCTGGCCGGTAATCTCGATACGGTGGTACACAACGGTCGCAACCGCGAGGCTCGCCAGGCCATGTTGCTGGGTGCCTGTCTCGCCGGCCAGGCATTCGCCAACGCCCCGGTCGCGGCTGTGCATGCCCTGGCGTATCCCCTGGGCGGGCACTTCCATATTCCCCACGGGCTATCCAACGCGCTGGTGCTGCCCCATGTGCTGGGTTTCAACGCCGAGGCGGCCGCGCCTCTCTATGCGTCGCTGGCACCGCTGGTGCTTGGGAGCAAGCTCAAACCCGGTAGCGACACCCAACTCACCGAACAGTTGATCCTCGAACTGGCCGATTTCAGCGCCCGCAGTGGCCTGCCGACACGCTTGCGAGAAGCCGGCGTGCCGCAGGACATGCTGGGCAAGCTGGCCAGCGACGCCATGTTGCAACAGCGGCTGCTGGTGAATAATCCGCGCGAGGTCAGTGAGGCCCAGGCCCTGGCCATTTACCAGGCGGCCTACTGAGCCTCCTGTAGGCGCCTGCTTGCTGGCGAATGCATCCGTTCGCGAGCAAGCTCGCTCCTACATGAATCGATCCAACCGAATCCAGGGAACCCCATGAGCCAACCCCAGCACCTGCGTGGCGACTACCGCCACTTTCAGCCCATCACCACGCGCTGGCACGACAACGACATCTACGGCCATGTGAACAACGTGGTGTATTACGGCTACTTCGACAGCGCGGTGAACACCTATCTGATCGAGCAGGGCGGCCTGGATATTCACGACGGCAACGTGGTGGGCTTCGTGGTCAGTTCCTCTTGCGATTACTTCGCCTCCATTGCCTTTCCCGACCGCATCGAGGTCGGGCTAAGGGTGGGCAAGCTGGGCAACAGCTCGGTGCAATATGAACTGGCGATCTTCAAGCAGGACGAAGACGAAGCCTGCGCGGCCGGGCGCTTCGTGCATGTGTTCGTCGACCGCGAGAGCAATCGACCGGTGCCGATCCCCGAGCGACTGCGCAGGGCGCTGGCGGAGCTGGTGGTGGAGGGCTGATCCCGGTCACCCCGGGGAAGAGCAACTGCCCCTGGATAGGTTCAGGGGCAGACCTGCGGTTTGCATGGCGAATGAATTCACCCCTACAGCCAACTTTCACCCAGTCGACCCGAAACGGCTGAAATAGCGACATCCAGCTGCCCGACCGTCTGTCCGCTCTACCCATCCGCAGTGCGAATCCGCACAATGCGCGCCAAACTCGAAACGACCCGTCCGGCTGCGAGGTGATTCACCACGCGGCGCGGCGCTTTCTTTTTCGCTGATCTGCGGCAGTGAAGGCGAGGTCTCATCGGGGTTCAATGTCCACTCTGGGCCAGCCAGTGCACGGCCCGACGTTCAGCGGTACCTGCCATGACTCACGCAAACGGCTCCATCCTGCAACGCTTGAAACGCACCAGCCTGGTCACTCGGATCATCATCGGCCTGATCGCCGGCATCGCCCTCGCCCTGACTTCTCCCGAGTACGCCAGCGCCGTTGGCCTGCTGGGCACGCTCTTCGTGATGGCCCTGAAGGCTGTGGCGCCCGTGCTGGTGTTCATCCTGGTGACGGCAGCCATCGCCAACCACAAACCGGGTGAGCGCACCCATATCCGCCCGATTCTCGTGCTCTACCTGATCGGCACCTTCTCCGCTGCCGTGGTGGCGGTAATGGCCTCGAGCCTTTTTCCATCGACCATCACCCTGACCAGCGGGGCCGCTGACCTGGCCCCGCCCGGAAACATCTCCGAGGTGCTGTTGAGCCTGCTGTCCAGCGCTGTGGCCAACCCGGTCACGGCCCTGATGGAGGCCAACTTCATTGGCATCCTGGTTTGGGCCGTGGGTCTGGGAATTGCCATTCGCCAGGGCAGCGAAACCACCCGCAACGTGTTCAGCGACCTGTCCCACGGTGTGTCGTTGATCGTCCGTGTGGTGATCAGCTTGGCGCCGCTGGGGATTTTCGGTCTGGTGGCTTCGACCCTGGCGGAGAACGGTGTTGGCGTGCTGGCCGACTACGCTCACCTGCTGGCGGTGCTGCTGGGTTGCATGCTCTTTGTGGCCTTTGTGGTGAACCCGCTGATCGTGTTCGCGAAGATCCGCCGCAACCCCTACCCGCTGGTGCTGACCTGCCTGCGTGAAAGCGGCATCACCGCCTTCTTCACCCGCAGTTCGGCAGCCAACATTCCGGTGAACCTGCAGCTGGCGGAGAAGCTCGGACTGCACGAGGACACCTACTCGGTATCCATTCCGCTCGGCGCCACGATCAACATGGCAGGTGCGGCCATCACCATCACCGTGCTGACCTTGGCAGCGGTGACCACGCTCGGTATCCAGGTGGACATCCCCACCGCCATCCTGCTCAGCGTTGTGGCTTCCATCTGCGCCTGCGGCGCTTCAGGCGTTGCTGGCGGCTCGCTGCTGCTGATCCCGCTGGCGTGCAGCCTGTTCGGCATCCCCAGCGAAGTGGCGATGCAGGTGGTGGCTGTGGGCTTCATCATCGGCATCCTGCAGGACGCCGCCGAAACGGCACTGAACTCCTCCACTGACGTGCTCTTCACTGCGGCTGCCTGCATGACCAGCGGTGATGTGGACGAGGCGCGCGCCGAGCAGATCGGTTGATACCCGGCTGAAACGAAAAAGCCCGGCACGAGTGCCGGGCTTTTTCATGGGGGCATCGATCAGTGGCGATGCTTGCGGTGCTTGCGGTGACCGTCGTGATCGTCCTTGGTCAGTTCGGTGGCGATGGCACCGCCTGCCGCGCCGCCGAGGCCCGCGCCGATGGCGGAACCGGTGGAACCGCCCAGCGCGCGACCGGCTACCGAGCCGCCCGCTGCGCCCAAGCCGCCGCCGATGGCGGCTTCGGTCTTCTTGCCGCTCTTGGCGGTCATGGCGCTACCGGCTGCACCACCCAGGCCGGCGCCAATTGCCGCGCCGGTGCTGCCGCCGACGGCATTGCCGACAACGTTGCCCAGGGCGCCGCCGAGGCCGCCACCGATGGCGTTGTTGGTGGTCTCGCCGGCTACAACCACCTGGGTTGCCAATAGGCTGAGGGCGAGGGCGGTTACTGCTTTGCGCATCGTGCTGTTTCTCCGTTTCGAAAGGGGGTGTTCATGGTTCCGCGGCAACGCGGAGTACCTCATGACACAGGTCAGATTATGGATTCTGAAGGGGGCCGGTCGTCGCTCGACCAGGCCTCAGGTCAGGAAAAAAGCCCGCTGGAAGCGGGCTTTTTTGATTGCTGGTGTTGATCAGTCATCCCAGTCGCGGTGCTTGTGCTTGTGCTTGCGATGGCCCCAGGCGTGGCCACGACCAGGGTGATCGCGGTAGGCGCGGCGGTAATGGCGATGGTCATCATCGTAGTCGTCATCGTCGTAGCGGTTCCTGTCGCCGTATTCATTGCCCAGGGCGCCGCCAGCGCCGCCACCCAGGGCTGCGCCGATCAGGCCGCCGGTGGTTCCGCCCATCTGCCGGCCGACGACTTGACCACCGGCGGCGCCGAGGCCACCGCCAATGGCGGCTTCAGTACGGTTGCGGCGCGGGGCAGCGACTGCGCCACCCGCGGCACCACCTACGCCAGCGCCGATGGCTGCGCCGGTGCTGCCGCCCACGGCATTGCCGACCACGGAACCCAGGACCCCGCCCAGCGCACCACCAATACCGGCATCGGTATTGCCGCCTGCGAAGACGCTGCCGCTGGCCAGGCCAAGAGACAGGAGAAGGATCGAGGTGTACTTCATGGTGAGGATCGCCTCAGTGGTTTTGGTGAGGCGATATTTGCTGTGGGAATTAACTTACGCAAGTGCTGGACGACGAAAAGCACTAACTTTTCTTATTTTTTTAATTGCTTGATTTGCCGGTAGAACTTTTCCCGAGTCGGGCTGTCTGAGACCTATTCCCGCCCGCGCCATTCCTGCTTTTTACGCCATCTGCAATGCTGGCAAAGTGCCCAATAACATAAAGTTCCGTCGGGACTTTATATAGGCATTAATTCCCTATTTCAAATTGTTTCTACCGGAAACAAGTTAGAGAAACAAACTTCCCTTACTGCAGTTAAAGACTGGCTTGCGGCTCATTGTTGCGCGTCGGCAGGGTCGCGCGCGCGGAAATTTCGAGTGGATGCCTTGGTGAATATCGTGCGCCGGCCAGGGGCTCCGGAACCGGCAGGTGCCGATCCGGACCCGCATCCTCAGAGGATGCGGCCGCTGTCCCGGGAGGCTTCGAGGCGGATGGCCACAAACTTGGAGGTGGGGGTGTAGCTGCCCTCGCCGTAGCTTTCCAGCGGGACCAGTGGGTTGGTTTCCGGGTAGTAGGCGGCGGCCTGCCCGGTTGGAATGTCAAAAGCCAACAGGCTGAAGCCGGATACCCGGCGCTCCACGCCGTCGTCCCACAAGGTCACCATGTCCACCTTCTGCCCCGGCTCGAAGCCCAGGCGGCGGATGTCTGCCTCGTTGGCGAAGACCACCTCGCGTTGGCCACGTACGCCGCGGTAGCGGTCGTCCAGGCCGTAGATGGTGGTGTTGTACTGGTCGTGCGAGCGCAGGGTCTGGAGGATCAGGTGCGGCTTCTCGCCGGTGCTGCGTACCTTCTCATGGAGCAGGTCAGCCGGCAGTGGAGCGGCCCTGAAGTTGGCGCGGCCGTTCTGCGTGCTCCATTGCCGCGCATTGGCGGTGTTACCCAGATAGAAGCCGCCCGGGTGCTGCACGCGACGGTTGAAGTCCTCGAAGCCGGGAATCGTGTCGGCGATCAGCTCGCGGATGCGGTCGTAGTGGGCGACCAGGGCGTCCCAGTCCACCGGGTGGTTGCCTAGGGTGGCCTTGGCGATACCGGCGATGATGGCCGGTTCCGAGCGCATCTCGCGGGAGGAGGGCTCCAGTTGACCGTAGGACGCATGGATCATGCTGAAGGAGTCTTCCACCGTCACTGCTTGTGGGCCTTCGGCCTGCCGGTCGATATCGGTGCGACCGAGGCAGGGGAGGATCAGCGCTTCCTGGCCGACGGTCAGGTGGCTGCGGTTGAGCTTGGTGCTGATCTGCACCGTCAAATCGCATTTCTGCAGCGCGGCATGGGTGCGCGGGCTGTCCGGTGTGGCCTGGGCGAAGTTGCCGCCGAGGCCAATGAACACCTTTGCGTGGCCATCGAGCATGGCGTTGATCGCTTCCACCGTGTTGTGGCCATTGTCCCGAGGGACCTGGAAGCCGAAGCGTTTCTCCAGGGCATCGAGCAGCGCTGCCGGCGGCCGGTCGTTGATGCCCATGGTGCGGTCGCCCTGTACGTTGCTGTGGCCGCGCACCGGGCAGAGGCCAGCGCCGGGGCGGCCGACATTGCCGCGCAGCAGTTGCAGGTTGACGATTTCCTGGATGGTCGCCACCGAGTGGCGATGCTGGGTGATGCCCATGGCCCAGCAGATGATCACGCTGCCGGCGTCGCGATAGATGCGCGCGGCCATCTCGATCTCATCCAGGGTCAGGCCGGATTGTTGTTCGATCTGCGTCCAGGGCGTGGCGTCCAGCTCACTCAGGTAGGCGTCGACGCCGTCGGTGTGCTCGGTGATGAACGCGTGGTCAAACACCGGCGCCTCGCCGTTCGCCTGGGCCTCGCGTTCCCATTGCAGCAAGAACTTGGCGATACCGCGGATGGCCGCCATGTCGCCACCCAGTGCCGGACGGAAGAAGGCGGTGTTCAGCGGCCGTGAGCCGTTGCTGAGCATTTCCAGGGCGTGCTGCGGATGCTGGAAGCGCTCCAGGCCGCGCTCCTTGAGCGGGTTGAAGCAGACCACTTGGGCGCCGCGCTTCACCGCTTCGCGCAGCGGTTCGAGCATGCGCGGGTGGTTGGTGCCCGGATTCTGGCCAAGCACGAAGATGGCGTCGGCATGTTCGAAGTCGTGAAAGGTCACGCTGCCCTTGCCCACGCCAACGCTCTGGCCCAAGGCTACGCCACTGGCCTCGTGGCACATGTTCGAGCAGTCGGGGAAGTTGTTGGTGCCGAAGGCGCGGACGAACAGCTGGTAGAGGTAGGCTGCCTCGTTGCTGGCGCGGCCGGAGGTATAGAACTCGGCCTGGTGCGGGCTTTCCAGGTTGCGCAGGTGCCGGGCGACGAGGGCGAAGGCGTGCTCCCAGCTGACCGGCACATAGTGGTCGGTCTGGCGGTCGTAGCGCATGGGTTGGGTCAGGCGGCCCTGGTACTCGAGCCAGTAGTCGCTCTGCTCGCGCAACTGGCTGACGCTGTAGCGCGCAAAGAAGGCGGCATCCACCCGGCGCTTGGTGGCTTCCCAGTTGACGGCCTTGGCACCGTTCTCACAGAACTTGATGCGACCGTCCTCGGGGGAGTCGCCCCAGGCGCAGCCGGGGCAGTCGAAGCCGCCGCTCTGGTTGGTCTTGAGCAAGGCGCGCAGGTTCTTGAACGGCTGTTTGCTGTCCAGCCAGAAGCGAGTGACGCTCTTCAGCGCACCCCAGCCGGCCGCGGCGCCCTTGTAGGGTTTGTAGCGGGGTTGTACGGGTTGCAGGCTCATTCTTTCGGGGCTTTCGCTTCTGGCGCCGGGCTGTAGACCCGTGGGGCGCTATGGTGGGGCAGGTGGATGAGGTTGAGGTGGTGCCGGCGTGCCCATTCCACGGTCAGGCTGGTGGGCGCGGAGAGGCTGACCAGGGTGGACAGGCCTGCGCGCACCGCCTTGTGGATAAGTTCCAGGCTGCAGCGGCTGGTGACCACGGCGAAACCCGCGCGTGGGTCCAGGCCTTGGCGCAGCAGGGCGCCGATGAGTTTGTCGAGGGCGTTGTGGCGGCCGATGTCTTCACGGCACAGGCGCAGCTCCCCGCTGGCATCGACGAACAGCGCGGCGTGCAGGGCGCCACTGCGCCGGGCCAACTCCTGCGCCTCGTTGATGCGCCGGCGCAGGTCGCGGAAGTGTTCGGCTGGCGGCAGGGGGGCCGGGTCCAGCGAGCGCAGCTCAGGCAGCGCCTGTTCCAGCGCTTCCACGCCGCAGAGGCCACAGCCGGTGGTGCCGGCCAGGTTGCGGCGCTGTTCCTTGAGCGACCAGAAGGCGCGATTGCCAATGTCCACTTCGGCGTGCAGGGCGATACCTTCGCCTTCGATCTGGATGTCATAGATGTCGTCGATGGATTGCACCACCGCGCTGCTCAGGCTGAAGCCCGCGACGAAGTCTTCCAAGGCACTCGGGGAAACCATCATGACGGCGTAGCTGATGCCGTTGTAGGAAATCGCCAGGGCGCATTCTTCCGCCAGGTCGGCATCCTCTACGCGTGCGACGGTGTCCAGCTCGGCATATTGGTAACCGGTGGGTGCGGGTGGGTTATCCACAGCGGTGAGATGGCGCTTGGCGTCTGGGTTTGGCATCGAATTGCCCCCTGCGACGGATTGACTCAGCCATCCTAGGCCCCTCTGGCAAGGGCGTCTAATCGCTATTCCCGATTCACTGATCGAGCGCGTTTATCAAGAAGCGGAATCGAGCCCCAGCAAAGTCCGCGCTTCGGAGAAGCAGGCGTCCGCCAGAGCCGAGCGGGGGGCGCCACGGCGCAGGATCAGGCCCAGCGGGGCGAGAGTGCGGGCATCTTCGATGGGGGTCAGCGCCAGGTGTTCAGTGAAGTCGTCGAGGCCGCTGTCCAGCGGCATGATGGCGCAGCACAGGCCGGCACTGACGGCTTGCAGCAGTTGGTGGACGGCGTCGGTCTCCAGCCTGGGCTGAGGCGAGAGGCCACGGCTGCGAAAACCATGGTCGATGGACTGGCGGAAGTGCATGCCGCCGAAGAGCAGCCCCAGGGGCAGGTCCACCAGGCTTTCCCAGGGCAGTGCGGGGATGTCGAAGCTGAAGTGACGGCGGTCGTGCAACAGGCCCATGCGAGTCTGGGCCAGTTCCAGGCTTTCGAAGTGCTCGCGGTCCAGGCGGTCGAGGTAGGAAAGGCCCAGGTCCAGCTGGTTGCGCGCCAGGCCTTCGAGAATCTGTTCGGAGCTCAGGGAGAACAGTTGGAAGCGCAGGCTCGGGTGCGGGCCGGAGAAGGCTTGCACCAGGCGCATGGGGTCGAAGCCGGCCAGCGGCACCATGCCCAGGCGCAGGGTGCCGACGAGTTGGCCGCGGCAGGCTGCCGCCTCGGCATAGAGACCATCGTGGGCCGCCAGCAGCGTGCGCGCCCAGGCCAGTACGCGCAGGCCGGCGTCCGTGAAGCCCTCGAAGCGCTGGCTACGGACAACCAATTCCAGACCCAGTTCTTCTTCGAGGCTGCGCAGGCGCATCGACAGCGTCGGTTGGGTGACGTGGCAACGCGCGGCGGCCTGGCCGAAGTGCCGGGTCTCTTCCAGGGCGATGAGGAACTTCAGTTGCTTGATGTCCATGCCGGCTCCTTGATCAGGGCATGGATTCTAGCCTGTCGTCGCCGTGTGGAGGTTGAACTGGAACGGCCGTCTAGACTTGCACCTCCCAGGCGCCGGGCGCGCCATCCCTATGGAATGAGAGGATCTGTCATGGGCATCTTCGACTTTGTCAAAGAAGCGGGTGTGAAACTGTGGGAAACCCTGGTAGGACAGGAGGCGCAGGCCGCCGAGACGTTGAAGGAGCACGTGGCCAAGGTGGGGCTGGGCAATCCGGCCATCGAGCTGACGGTGGAGGGTGACAAGGTGATCGCCCGCGGTGAAGTGGCGACCCAGGAAGAGAAGGAGAAGATCCTGCTGGCCCTGGGCAACGTCGAAGGTGTGGCTCAGGTCGAGGATCAGATCAGCGTCAGTGCACCCGCCGTGGCGCCGGCGCGCTTCGTCACGGTGAAGAAGGGCGACACCCTGAGCGCCATTGCCAAGACTGAGTACGGCAATGCCAATGCCTACATGAAGATCTTCGAGGCCAACAAACCGATGCTCTCGCATCCGGACAAGATCTATCCGGGGCAGGTACTGCGCATCCCGGAGTGAAGAGCGCGAGATCCTTCGCAGTCTATTGGAGGCCTTCCACGAGGCTCCGGTAGTTCTCCACCGCCGCGAATTCCTCGGTGTCCTTCGGGCCCTTGCGGCTATCTGGCTCGCGTACCGCCAGCAGGTGGGCGATGCCGGACTGTCGCGCACTGCGCAGGATCGGCAGGCTGTCGTCGATGAACAGGCTGCGCGCCGCATCGAAGCCGAAGTCCTGTTGCAGGGCGTGCCAGAACTGCTGGTCTTCCTTGGGATAGCCGTAGTCGTGGGAGCTGATCAGGCGGTCGAACCAGGGGGCGAGCTGGACTCGCTCCATCTTCAGAGACAGGGAGTCGCGGTGGGCATTGGTGATCAGTGCCACGCGCTTGCCTGAGCGTCGCAGGGCGGCGAGGAAGACGTCGGCATCCGGGCGCAGGGCGATCAGGTGCGCCACCTCGCGCTTGAGTTCGCGGATCGACAGGCGCAACTCGCGGCTCCAGAAGTCCGTGCAGTACCAGTTCAGTTGCCCGGCGTTGTCGCGAAACAGCGGCAGCAGCTCGGCGTCGGCCAGCTCTCGGCTGATGCCATGGTGCTCGGCATAGCGCTGCGGCAGGTACTCCATCCAGAAGTAGTTATCGAAGTGGAGGTCGAGCAGGGTACCGTCCATGTCGAGCAGGACGGTGTCGATGTCGTTCCAGGGCAGTGATGGCATGGGGGCTGTCGGTCGTTCCGGTGGGCTGTCGCCGTTACGTCGCTGGCCGTCGCTGGCACGCAATCTCCAGCGGGGACATTGGGCAAAGGCGGGGTATGATAACCCGCCGGTCATGCCAAGGAGTCCGTTATGCGTCAGAAGCCCACGGTGCTCGCTCGCGAGATAGTCGCCAGCAGCCGCCTGTTCCGTGTCGAGGAGCTGCAATTGCGCTTCGCCAATGGCGTCGAACGCACATACGAACGCCTGGTCGGCAAAGGCGCCGGCTACGGCGCCGTGATGGTGGTGGCCATGGCCGATGCCGAACACGTGCTGCTGGTGGAGGAGTACTGCGCCGGCACCGACGACTACCAGCTGTCCCTGCCCAAGGGCTTGATCGAGCCAGGCGAGGACGTGCTCGCCGCCGCCAATCGTGAGCTCAAGGAAGAGGCCGGATTTGGCGCGCGCCAGTTGGAGCACCTCACCGAACTGTCCCTCTCCCCTGGCTATATGAGCCAGAAGATCCAGGTGGTCCTGGCTCGTGATCTCTTCGAGGAGAGCCTGCCGGGCGACGAGCCCGAACCGCTGCGAGTCGACCGCATCAGCCTGCGCGAACTGTCCAGCCTCGCCCAGCACCAACAATTCAGCGAGGGTCGCGCCCTGGCCGCGCTCTACCTGACCCGAGACATCCTGACCCAACGTGGGGAGTACCAACCTTGAACCATCCCTTGCTTCCCGCCGTAATCGAACTGGTGCGCCAGGCTGGTGACGCCATCCTGCCTTTCTGGCGCGGCGAACTGGCCATTACCGAGAAGGACGACGCATCTCCTGTTACCGCTGCTGATCTCGCGGCTCACAAAGTGCTGGATGCAGGCCTCGTGGCTCTGGATCCAAGTATTCCGGTGCTTTCCGAAGAGGCGGCGAACATCCCCCTGGCCGAGCGTGCCAGCTGGCAGCGTTGGTGGCTGGTGGACCCTCTGGATGGCACCAAGGAATTCATCGCTGGCAGCGAAGAGTTCACCGTCAACGTGGCGCTGATCGAAGGCGGCCGGGTGGTATTCGGTGTGGTCGGCATGCCGGTCACCGGACGCTGCTACTACGGCGGTGCCGGCCTTGGCGCCTGGAGTCAGGATGAGGAGTTCGAAGCCGACGAAATCGCCGTACGCATCGCGCCGGACGAAGCCTTCACCGTGGTCGCCAGCAAGCGTCATTCGAGCCCCGCCCAGGAGCGTCTGTTAGCGTGGCTGTGTGAGCGCTTCGGTGATCTGCAACTGGCCAATATTGGCAGCTCGCTGAAGTTCTGCCTGCTGGCCGAAGGTTCAGCGGACTGCTACCCGCGCCTGGCCCCCACTTCCCAGTGGGACACGGCCGCCGCTCAGGGTGTGCTCGAAGGCGCTGGCGGCGAGGTGCTGGATCTTTCCGGCAAGCCGCTTACCTATGAAGCTCGCGAGGGTT
This sequence comes from Pseudomonas sp. OTU5201, assembly GCF_038440135.1. NCBI lineage: Bacteria > Pseudomonadati > Pseudomonadota > Gammaproteobacteria > Pseudomonadales > Pseudomonadaceae > Pseudomonas > Pseudomonas sp. OTU5201. Next base: position 182,805 of record NZ_JASATC010000003.1, read on the forward strand.
TCCTCAATCCGTCCTTCCTGGCGTTGCCGGTAGCCGCCGAATGGCGGGCGGAGCTGATTCAGCTGGCGCGTGCGCTGGACTGAAAACACCGGAAACGAGAAAGGGCCCCGAGGGGCCCTTTTTCATGCTCAGTCTTTTTGGGGGACCGCTGCGCGGTCCTTGGCGAATTCATTGGCTACGTGTTGTATAGGAGCTGGCTTGCCAGCGAATGGCCCCGTTTCGCTGGCAAGCCAGCTCCTACAAGGCTCTTGGCCTCTCGCAACAGCTAACGCAGACATAGCGAATTCATTCGCCAAGCAGGCCGGGGGCCTGCCTTTGGATCAGTCGAGCATATCCGCGAAGCGCTCGTCCTTCCGGTAGCGCAGCGTCTGGGCGAAGCCGGGCACCTGGATGCCCTCAGGACTTAGTTCGATTTGCTGCTCGTCGATCAGGTCGTTGCCGAAGTTGTAGATGATGTCGAACTCGCCCAGGCGAGCGCGGCGGTCGTATTCCTCGGCGTTGGCGCGGGTCTGCTCGCGTTTGGCCACGTAGGCGGCAAAGGCGGTTTCGCCGTAGCGTTTCTTCAGCATCTTCTCGGCCAGGCGCGGGGAGATGACCACACCGGTGGCGTTGTTTCCGCCGAAGCCCTTGGAGTTGATGAAGCAGACGTCCAGCTGACGATCGCCCAGGACACGGTCACGGGTTTCGATGGACAGGTGCTGGCGGTGCACGTCGTCGGCCACCCGGTCGATGGTCTTGATGCCCGGGAGGATGCCGTACTTGAACGTGCCCAGGGCGGCGATCACCTGGTCGCCGCTGGCGGTGGCCAGGGAGTGGCCGAGGTAGGCCTTCACGGCGGCGACCGGCCATTCATCGATGCCAAAAGCGCCGGCAACGCGGTCCAGCAGCTCGGATTCGGTCACGCGGTTGGCCGGGGTGCTGGAGCCGTGGGCGTGGACGAAGCTGCGTTCGCGCACACCGTCCGGGCCAATCAGTTGGGTGGCGGCGGCCACGGCCTTGGCCAGGGTCAGGTAGTTGCCTGGGCCGGGGGCGGAGATGGACTTCTTGAAGCCGTCGGCGTTGATGAAGACATCGGTCACTGCGCCGTGGATGTCGGCGCCCAGTTCCAGCGCCAGTTCGTCATCCATCAGCACCACGTACTGGCTGGATTCGGCCAGGGTGAAGCCGCAGTTCTCGCCGAACGGGCGGCTGGCGCGGCGGAAGTCCACGTCTTCGCGGCCGCCCACCTGGCGCAGGCCCTCTTCGGTAGCCAGAGCGCCCATGGCGCCGTAACCGTCGATGCATTCCTGGTTGATCGGTGCCTCGGCGTTGCCCACCAGGACCACGCGGGAGCGGCCGGAGGTGATGAGCTCGATGCCCTTCTGCAGGTTGTAGAGGAAGGTGGCGCAGGCGCCGGTGACGCTGCCAGTGGTACCGACACTGCCCAACACGTAGGCATTGATGAAGTCGGCGGGCATGGTGTTCAGGCCCAGCGGCAGCTGCTTGGCGCTGACGCGGCTGCCCTTGAGGCGCGATTGCATCAGGCCTCCGAAGCCGTTCTCGTCCAGCTGGCTCATGATGCTGCCGGAGAACACGGCGATCTCGTCCGGCTGCACGCGGTCGACGATGCTCTTCCACGCCAGGCCGATGGAGCGGATGGCATCGGTAGCGGCAACTACCGACATCTGCAGCCCGCGTGGGTGGAAGCGCGAGTTGTACAGCTCGCCCGGCTCGAAGCCGGTGGGCAGTTGGCCGGCGGACTTCACCGGCAATTCGCGGTAGCTGTCCACCTTGAAGTCGCAGGTGCCCTGGAGGGTCACCCGGACTTCACCGTTATCCAGGGCTTCCACGTGCCAATTGGTGGGCAGCGGTTCGGGCAGTTGCTTGCGCGATGTGGTGAAGCTGAGGGCCTGGTTGTCACCGACTTGGGCCGTGAGGCTCTTGTGCCAGTGGGCGGCGTCCACGTCCAGGTGCTGCTTGCCGATGCGGCGTACCAGGGTGGAGTCGAGGATCTCGGCGGTGTAGCGGGTCTCGATCTCGGCCAGGGTCAGGACCTGGCCGTCGGCATCAACGTACTGGCCGTCAGTCACGGAAACCAGCTTCATCATCACGGCGAGGCCAGCCAGGGTCTCCTGGCGGGCCTGAGCGTCCAGCGTCTCGATCACGATGCGACGGAAACCGTGGTGAAACGAGCTTCGTCCGGCCGCGTTGTAGCCGCCAAAACCCACAATCACTGGAAGTCGGGACATCTCTCGGAAACTCCTCAAAAAGACCATCTCATGCCGGCCGGCAGGCTTGGCCGCGGGGCGCCGCGCTCAGGTGGCGGCAATTTGCGGCTTCAAGCATCACGGGCCAGGTGGCATGAGCCAGGTGGCAGCTCGAATGAATGGGATGTCTACCTGACGCGGGGTGTGACTATCAAGTCACGCCGATGGTCATTCGGCGGGAGATTGAGAGCTATGCGGAGGGGGTGGAAAAACCTGTAGGGGCGAATTCATTCGCCAAGGGCAGCGCAGCTACCCCGGTATATTCGGCTTGCAGGCCTGCGGCCTGCCTGGCGATTGAAATCGCCCCTACAAGGGCATGGCCAAAGCCATGCCAGCGGATCAGCGGTACTCGATACCGGCCTTGCTGGTGCTGACGCGGGTACCGGACTTGCCTTGGGTGATCGCGACGATATTTTCCAGGGAGCCAATCACCGCGTCCTTGCCGGTGTTGCGAGCGAATTCCATCGCTGCCTGGACCTTCGGTCCCATGGAGCCAGCGGCGAAGCCGAGGCGTTCCAGTTCGTCGGGGTGGGCCTGGGCGATGGCTTTCTGGGTCGGCTTGCCCCAGTCGATATAGGCGGCATCGACGTCGGTGGCGATGATCAGGACGTCGGCGTCCAGTTCCTCGGCCAGCAACGAGGAGCAGAGGTCTTTATCGATCACCGCTTCGACGCCGGAGAGCTTCTTGCCGGATTCGTCATACATGGTCGGGATGCCGCCACCACCGGCGCAGATGACGATGGTGCCTTTCTCCAGCAGCCACTTGATCGGGCGAATCTCGAAGATGCGCTTGGGACGCGGGCTGGCGACCACGCGGCGGAACTTGTCGCCGTCGGGCGCGATACTCCAACCCTTCTCCTTGGCCAGGGCCTCGGCCTCTTCCTTGGAGTAGACCGGGCCGATCGGCTTGGTCGGGTTCTGGAAGGCCGGGTCCTTGGCGTCGACTTCGACCTGGGTGAGGAGGGTGGCGAATGGCACTTCGAATGGCAGCAGGTTGCCCATTTCCTGTTCGATCATGTAGCCGATCATGCCTTCGGTCTCGGCACCGAGAACGTCCAGCGGGTAGGGCGTGACCTTGTCATACGACGCGCCCTGCAAGGCCAGCAGGCCGACTTGGGGGCCGTTGCCGTGGGCGATCACCAGTTCGTTGCCGGGCGCGACCTTGGCGATCTGCTCGGCGGCAATCTTCACGTTGGCGCGCTGGTTGTCGGCAGTCATGGGCTCGCCACGACGCAGCAGGGCGTTACCGCCCAATGCGACGACGATACGCATAGTGATTTCCTCCTGAGGGTGAAAATGCGTCCCGGACCGGCGAGCGCGTCGCGGTCCGGGGCGTATCGGGACTTACATGTCGGCGAGGGTCGAAACGAGGATCGCCTTGATGGTGTGCATGCGGTTTTCCGCCTGCTCGAAGGCGATGTTGTACGGGGACTCGAAGACGTCTTCGGTGACTTCAATGCCGTTCTTCAGGTTCGGGTACTTGGCAGCGATTTCCTTGCCGACCTTGGTTTCGCTGTTGTGGAACGCCGGCAGGCAGTGCATGAACTTCACGCGCGGATTGCCGGCCGCTTTCATCATGTCCATGTTGACCTGGTAGGGCAGCAACTCCTGGATGCGTTCGCCCCAGGCTTCCACCGGCTCGCCCATGGACACCCAGACGTCGGTGTGGATGAAGTCCACGCCCTTGACCGCTGCTTTCGGGTCTTCGGTGATGGTGATGCGGGCGCCGCTTTCTTCAGCGAACTTCTTGCAGGCGGCGACGTGCTCGTCGGTCGGCCACAGTTCCTTCGGCGCGGCGATGCGTACATCCATGCCGAGCTTGGCGCCGATCAGCAGCAGGGAGTTGCCCATGTTGTTGCGGGCGTCGCCCAGGTAGGCATAGGAGATTTCGTGCAAGGGCTTGTCGCTGTGCTCGCGCATGGTCAGTACGTCGGCGAGCATCTGGGTTGGGTGGTATTCGTCGGTCAGGCCGTTGAACACCGGCACGCCCGCGTAGGTGGCCAGTTCTTCGACGATCTCCTGTTTGAAACCGCGGTATTCAATGGCGTCGTACATGCGGCCTAGCACGCGGGCGGTGTCCTTCATGCTCTCTTTGTGGCCGATCTGCGAAGAGTTCGGGTCGATGTAGGTGACGTTGGCACCCTGGTCATAGGCGGCCACTTCAAAGGCGCAGCGGGTACGGGTGGAGGTCTTCTCGAAAATCAGCGCGATGTTGTTGCCTTTGAGGTGCTGTTGCTCGGTACCGGTGTACTTGGCACGTTTCAGGTCGCGGGACAGGTCCAGCAGATAACGCAGCTCGCGAGTGCTGTGGTGCATCAGGCTGAGCAGGTTACGGTTGTGCATGTTGAAAGCCATGGTTCTTTCTCCTTGTGGGCAGCTTGAAACCTGGCCCCGTCAGAACAGCTCGTGGCTGGCAGGGCGGGCGGCTCCAGATTGAGAGCCGCCGTGGAATATCAACTCAGTAGTCGATCGGGTCGCGCAGGATCGGGCAGGTCATGCAGTGACCACCGCCACGGCCGCGGCCGAGTTCGCTGGCGCTGATGGTGACCACCTCGACACCGGCCTTGCGCAGCAGGGTGTTGGTGTAGGTGTTGCGGTCATAGCCGACCACCACGCCGGGCTCCAGGCAGACCACGTTGTTGCCGTCGTCCCACTGCTCGCGCTCGGCCTCGAAGGCGTCGCCGCCAGTCTGCACCACGCGCAGTTTCTTGAGGTTGAGGGATTCGGCCACCACCGAGATGAAGTCCTTGTCTTCGCGGCGGATGTCGATGCCGTAGGGGCGGCTTTCATCCGGGCGCAGGACGAAGGGCACGATTTCCTTGACCACTTCCGGGAAGACCGTGACCAGGTCGCGGTCGCAGAAGGTGAAGACGGTGTCCAGGTGCATGGCGGCGCGGGATTTGGGCAGGCCGGCGACGACGACTTTCTGCGCGGCGCCTTTGGCGAACAGCGATTGAGCCAACTGGCCGATGGCCTGGCGCGAGGTCCGCTCGCCCATCCCGACCAGCACTACGCCGTTGCCGATGGGCATTACGTCGCCACCTTCCAGGGTGGACATGCCATGGTCCTTGTCAGGATCGCCGTACCAGACTTCGAACTCGGCCTCGGTGAAGGTCGGGTGGAACTTGTAGATGGCCGTGGTCAGCAGGGTCTCCTGGCGACGGGCCGGCCAGTACATTGGGTTGAGGGTCACGCCGCCGTAGATCCAGCAGGTGGTGTCGCGGGTGAACTGGGTGTTGGGCAGCGGCGGCAGGATGAAGCTGGAATGGCCCAGGTAGTCGCGGTACATCTTGATGGCGCTGACGCCTTCGCTTTCCGGCAGGTCGGAGCCGGCGACACCGCCGATGAGGAATTCTGCGATCTTGCGCGGCTCCAGGCCTTCGATCCAGGAGCGCACTTCGTTGGTGAGGCCGACACCCACCTGGTCAGCGGTGATCTTGCGATCGAGGATCCACTTCAGAGCTTCCTTGTTCTGCACGATGTCGGTGAGCAGGTTGTGCATTTCCAGAACGTCGATGCCGCGCTCACGCATCTTGGTGACGAAGTCGAAGTGGTCGCGCTTGGCCTGGTTAACCCAGATCACGTCATCGAACAGCAGCTCGTCGCAGTTGTTGGGGGTCAGGCGCATATGTGCGAGCCCCGGCGAGCAGACCATTACCTTATGCAGTTTGCCGGCTTCCGAATGAACGCCGAGTTTGACTTTGGACATGGCAGGGTCTCCTTACGGGTTACAGGGTCAGGAAGCCGTCGTAGAGCCCGTAGGCGGCCACGAGCGCGCCGATTACCACGGCGGCGAAGATCAGCTTCTCGACATTGGTGAATACCGGTTGGCCAACTTCCCGTTTGGCCTTGGCGAACAGAATCACGCCTGGTGCGTAAAGCAGGGCGGAGAGCAGCAGGTACTTCACACCACCGGCGTACAGCAGCCAGACGGCGTAAATCAGCGCGATGGCCGCGATGATCAGGTCTTTGTTCCGGTCCGAGGCGTCCTGTTCGTAGCCTTCGCCACGCAGGGGAAGCAGAAACGCGTAGGCGGCGGACCAGAGGTAGGGCACCAGGATCATGGAGGTGGCCAGGTAGATCAGCGACAGGTAGGTGCTGGCGCTGAACAGCGTGATGATCAGGAAAATCTGCACCATCGCGTTGGTCAGCCACAGGGCGTTGGCCGGGACCTGGTTGGCGTTCTCCTTGCGGATGAAGGCCGGCATGGTGTGGTCCTTGGCTGCGGCGAAGAGGATCTCGGCGCAGAGCAGCACCCAGGAAAGCAGGGCGCCGACCAGGGAGATGACCAGGCCGACGCTGATCAGCACCGCGCCCCAGTCGCCGACCACGTGCTTGAGCACAGCCGCCATCGAGGGGTTCTGCAGCTTGGCCAGTTCAGGCTGGGTCATGATGCCGAGGGACAGCACGTTCACCAGTACCAGCAGCAACAGCACGATGATGAAGCCCAGCACGGTGGCTTTGCCCACATCGCTGCGCTTCTCGGCGCGAGCGGAGAAGATGCTCGCGCCCTCGATGCCGATGAACACCCAGACGGTGACCAGCATCATGTTGCGCACCTGGTTCATCACGCTGCCCAGCTCGATGTTCTTCGAACCCCAGATGTCAGCGGTGAAGATGTCCAGCTTGAAGGCGAACAGGCAGATGAGGATGAACAGGAACAGCGGCACCACCTTGGCGATGGTGGTCACCAGGTTGATGAAGGCCGCTTCTTTGATCCCGCGCAGCACCAGGAAATGCACGGCCCAGAGGACGATGGAGGCGCCGATGATGGCCGCCAGCGTGTTGCCCTCGCCGAAGATCGGGAAGAAGTACCCGAGGGTACTGAACAACAGCACGAAGTAACCGACGTTGCCCAGCCAGGCACTGATCCAGTAGCCCCAGGCCGAGGAGAAACCCATGTAGTCGCCGAAGCCCGCCTTGGCGTAGGCGTACACCCCGCCGTCGAGGTCTGGTTTGCGGTTGGCCAGGGTCTGGAAGACGAATGCCAGGGTGAGCATGCCCACCGCAGTAATGCCCCAGCCGATGAGGATGGCGCCGACATCGGCACTGGCTGCCATATTCTGCGGCAAGGAGAAAATACCCCCGCCCACCATTGAGCCGACAACAAGGGCCACTAAGGCGCCTAGTTTAAGTTTGTCGGACGATTCTGACATTTTGCACCTCCATCCTGAGTAGGAACTGTGCTCATTGAGCGCGCAGTCTTTTGACTGCGTTCTGATCCAGATCAATAGCTGGCTAATGTGTCATTCTGACAATTTCCTTACTGTCGTGGAGGGAAGGTGATTACTGCGGATTGCGGCTCAGGACTAGCAATCTAGAGGGTTTGGCAGGCCATCCCAGGCGGCGCCTAATACAAACTAGTCGGTTTTTAGGGCCCTTCAAGTTGCAACTTGCATGGCATTGATTTCTACGGGAAAGCACCATTTTTCTTGTAGGAAAATGGTGAGTTCAACCCGTCTATTTCGCTATAAGTGGTGATTTTTTAATTAGGAAAGCCGTGAAATTTCGGCAAGAGAAATTACTTCCAGGTGCGGGCACATTGCCATCGATCGAGCGTCTGTTAGGCGAGGTCAGGATTATGAAATGGCGTTGAATTACGAACTTGAGAGACGCGAAACGCGTCAGTTCGTGAACTTAGAAGTGCATGGGCAAAATGCCGGGAAGTCGGTGCGCGACCGGCCGTAGACTGCGGCTGAGTATCAGCGACCGCCCGTTCGGGTGTTTTGCTCCGGCTCATCGCCCCGCGTCTTGCGCGCATGAAAAAGCCCGGCGCAGGGCCGGGCTCGTTCGGACACCCGGCGGGTAGCCAGGTGTTGCCGCGGGTCAGTACCCGACGGCGATCATGAGAGGACCCCGTGGCTGGCTTGTGGCCAGGTCGGAGAGAGGTCAGACACTTGCGAGCCCAGCCTCCTGCCCCTGCACCAGGCAGGGATTGTTTCTCGAAGCGCAAGCCTTGTGCCATTGCGGCGAAACCGCTCTGTTTCGGGCTTTCGCGCCAGCTCGGATGTACCGGCTGAGCGGATTATTGCCGATCAATCCTGCTCATCGGCGGGATTTCCGCCACTGAAGCTGAGGTTGTGCTTGCGCAGCTTGTCGGAGAGGGTCTTGCGCGGCAGGCCAAGGGCTTCGGCCACGCTGCGCAGCGAGCCGTGGGGGCGGGTCAGCTCGGCGGCGATCAGTGCGCGCTCGAAGGCTTCCACCTGTTCGCTGAGGCCACCTTCCACTTTCGGCAGGTCCATCGGCGTGTTGTCCAGGGCCAGGTCCAGGCCGAGGGCAAAGCGTTCCGCGGCGTTCTGCAGCTCGCGCACGTTGCCCGGCCAGGCGTGGGTCAGGAGCAGTGCACGCTGGCTGCTGTCGAGGCTGCGCAGGGCCATCCCATGACGGCCACGCGCTGCGTCGGCGAAGTGCTGGAACAACGTCAAGGCGTCCTCACCGCGTTCGCGCAGTGGCGGAATGCGCAGGCTTGCGACGTTCAGGCGGTAATAAAGGTCGGCGCGGAAGCGGCCCTGGTCGGCGGCCTGGCGCAGGTCTTCCTTGGTGGCGGCGATCACGCGGATATCCAGGGGGATCAGCTGGTTGGCGCCCAGGCGCTCCACCACGCGTTCCTGCAGCATGCGCAGCAGTTTGACCTGGACGTCCAGGCTCATGCTCTCGATTTCGTCGAGGAATACGGTGCCGCCATTGGCGAACTCGAACTTCCCAATGCGGCGTTTCTGCGCACCGGTGAACGCCCCCTGCTCGTGGCCGAACAGCTCGCTCTCCACCACTGACTCGGCCAGGGCGCCGGCGTTGATGGCGACAAAGGGGCCATCACGGCGTGCCGACAGGTCGTGCAGGGCGCGCGCCACGACCTCCTTGCCGGCGCCGGTTTCGCCGAGGATGAGCACGTCCGCGTTGGTGGCGGCCAGGGCGCCGATCTGTTCACGCAGGCGTTGCATTGCCGGTGATTGCCCGACCAGGCGGCCGCTGAGCTGTTGGCGATCGGACAGGGCCAGGCGCAGGCTACGGTTCTCCAGCACCAGGCGGCGCAGATCCAGCGCGCGGCGCACGCTGTCCAACAACTGATCGCTGGGGAAGGGCTTTTCCAGGAAGTCGTAGGCGCCGGCACGCATGGCCTGCACCGCCAGCGGCACGTCGCCGTGGCCGGTGATCAGCAGGACCGGCAGGTCAGGGTCGCGCTCGCGCAGCTGGCGCAGCAACTCCAGGCCATCGATGCCGGGCATGCGGATATCGGTGACCACCACGCCGGGCCAGTCTTTTTCGATCTTCTCCGCCACACCTTGGGCGTCGCCCAGGGCCTGCACCTTGAGGCCGGCCAGGTCTAGGGTCTGGCTAAGGGCCTGGCGCAGGTGCGGGTCGTCATCGATCAGCAACACCTGGGTGCGGGCGTCTAGGGCGTTGGTCATGCAGAGAGGTCCTCGGGGGGCTGTGGGATGACGCCCGGAGCGGCGTTGCGCAGGCGTAGGGTCAGCAAGGCGCCGCCGTCGGGGTGGTTGGCGAGCAGCAACTCGCCGCCGAGGGCGCGCATCAGGCTATCGCAGATGGCCAGGCCCAGGCCAAGGCCCTGAGCGCTGGTCTTGGTCGTGAAGAAAGGCTCGCGAGCATGGCGCAAGGCGTCTTCGGAGAATCCGGGGCCGTTGTCGCGCAAGTACAGGTTGACCCCCTCCGCCGTGGTTTCGGCGCTGAGCCAGATGCGCCGTGGCTGGGGCTTTTCCTTCAAGGCGTCGAGGGCATTGGCGAGCAGGTTGCCGAGCACCTGGCGCAGGCGGGTTTCGCCAGCCTGGACCCAGAGCGGTGCGTCAGGCAGGTCGCGGATCAGTTCCACGTCCATGGCGCGGCGGCGTTTGGCCAGCAGGGCCAAGGCGTCGTCCAGGGCGGGTTGCAGCGCGACGCTCTCCGGCGCGTGCCGGTCGCGACGGGCGAAGGCGCGCAGGTGGGCGATGATCGAGGCCATCCGGCCAGTCAGCTCGCTGATCTGGCGCAGATTGCCGCGGGCGTCGTCGAAGCGCTCGTGGTCCAGCAGGACGCCGGCGTTGTCGGCGTAGCTGCGGATGGCCGCCAGGGGCTGGTTCAGCTCGTGGCTGATGCTCGCCGACATGGTGCCGAGCGCGGAGAGCTTGCTGGCCTGCACCAGCTCGTCCTGGGCGCGCACCAGCTCTTGCTGGGCCTGTTCACGTTCCAGCACTTCGTCCTTCAGCCGGCTGTTCAAGGCTTCGAGGTCCTGGGTGCGTTCCTGCACGCGCATCTCCAGTTCGTGGCGGGCGCGGGCGTCGAGGGCGATACGGTCGAGGTAGTGGCGGCGGCGTTGCATCATCAGGCCGAGCAGCAACAGCAGGGTCAGCAGGGTGGCGCCGCCGATGGCGACCGTGGTCGTCACCTGGCGATCCACCAGTTGGCGCGGGGCGAGGATGCTGGCGGTCAGGCCGGTTTCCTGCAGCTCTCGGCTCTGGGTCATCCAGGCGCTGTCATCGAGCTTGAGCGGCGGCGGTGATTGCGTCGGATAGGGTTGGTTGGCGGCAATGGCAGCGCGCTCGGCATTGTCCAGCGATCGCGTGGCGTGGAAGCGCCAGTCGCTGCGTGAGGAGATGATCACCACGCCGTTGGCGTCAGTCACCATGAGCTGCTCCGGGGTATTGCCCCACAGCGTCTCGGCATCGTCCAGGTCCACCTTCACCACCAGGATGCCGATGATCCGTGCCCCATCGCGCACCGGACTGGCGAAGAAGTAGCCGCGCTTGCGCGAGGTGGTTCCCAGGCCGAAGAAGCGACCCTGCTTGCCGGACAAGGCTTCGCGGAAGTAGGGGCGGAAGGTGAAGTTGCGGCCGACGAAGCTGTCGGACTGATCCCAGTTGGAGGAGCTCAGGGTGAGGCCTGCGGGGCTCATCAGGTAGATCACGTCGGCGCCCGTGTCCTGACGGACCTCGGCCAGCACGCGATTGGCTTCAGCCTGCAGGGCCGCGCTGTCCGGTGCCGCCAGCAGATCGCGCAGCGGCGGCAGGTCGGCCAGGATGGGCGGCAGTACCTCGTAACGGTGCAGAGTGCCCAGCAGGTTGGCGACGTAGAGGTCCAGGGTCTGGCGATTCTGCTCAGCCAGGGACTCGCTGTAGTAGCGCTCGCTGAAGTGCTGCAGCGGCCACAACAGTGGCGCCAACAGCAGCGCCAGCAGCACCAGGCTGCGCCAACGTGGGCGGTGGGGAGTGGGGATGGCTGTCATGCGGTCACTGTGCGCCGGTCGATGAGGCGCATTATGGCACCGCGGCAGCGGGCTGTTGCCAGGAAAGTCCCGCGCGGAGAAGAGTGGGAGCGCGCTTGCTGCGAAGATTCGCGAGCAAGCTCGCTCCTACGTTGGCGTCAGCTTCGGCGGAGGCATTCCGCCAGGGCGACGCGCCAGTCTGGCAGGGCTACCTGCCAGTCCCGCTGCAGCTTGCTGCCGTCGAGTCGCGAATTTAGCGGGCGCTTCGCCGGCGTTGGGTACTCGCTGGAGGGGATAGCCACCAGGCGTGCGCAGGGCTTGCCGGCGGCCTTCAACTGCTCGGCGATGGCGCTGGCAAAACCGAACCAGGAGGTCTCGCCCTGATTGGTCAGGTGGTAGACGCCCCAGTGCTGGTTGCCCGCCTGCCACTGCTCGATCAGTTGAACGGTTGCCTGGGCAATGCTGCCTGCCCAAGTCGGCGCGCCAACCTGGTCGTCCACCACGCGCAGCTCTTCGCGCTCTTGCAGCAGGCGCTGCATGGTGAGCAGGAAGTTGCGTCCGTGCAGGGAGTAAACCCAGCTGGTGCGCAGGATCAGGTGCTGGCCGCCGACCGCCTGGATTGCCTGTTCGCCGGCCAGTTTGCTGCTGCCATAGACACCCAGTGGATGGGTCGCGTCGTCCTCGGTATACAGGCCGTCCTTGTCGCCGTCATAGACGTAGTCGGTGGAGTAATGAATCAGCGGAATGCCTAGAGCGGCTGCCTCTACAGCAAGCACGCCGGGGGCCGTTGCATTTATGGCAAAGGCCGCTTCCGAATCGTTCTCGGCCTGGTCAACCGCGGTATAGGCCGCAGCATTGATCAGCAGGTCGGGCGCCTGGGCACGCACGTACTGGCGAACTCGCTCGGGATTGGCCAGGTCGAGCTGCTCGCGCCCAAGGGCAATGACTTCTGCCTTGCCGGCCAGGGCGAGCTGGAGCTCCTGAGCCACCTGGCCGTTGTTGCCTGTAATGAGGATCTTCATTCGAACAGGTCCGCGTCCTTGAAGTTGACTCCAGCCTTGTCCTTGGCGGACAGCTGTGGCGCTTCGGCGAGCGGCCAGTCGATCGCCAGGTCCGGGTCATCCCAGCGGATGCAACGCTCGTGTTCGGGAGCGTAGTAGTCCGTGGTCTTGTAGAGGAATTCGGCGTACTCGCTCAGGACCACGAAGCCGTGGGCGAAGCCTTCCGGAACCCAGAGTTGACGCTTGTTCTCCGCGGAGAGATGCACGCCGACCCAGCGACCGAAGGTCGGGGAGCTACGGCGGATGTCTACCGTGACGTCGAACACTTCGCCATCGACCACTCGCACCAGCTTCCCTTGGGCCTGTTGCAGCTGATAGTGGAGGCCGCGAAGGACGCCGCGCTGGGAACGCGAATGGTTGTCCTGCACGAAGTCGCGCTCTACACCGGTCGCTTCGGCGAAGGTGCGGGCGTTGAAGCTTTCATAGAAGAAGCCGCGCTCGTCGCCGAAGACTTTGGGTTCGAGGATGAGGACTTCAGGGATGGCGGTTGGAATCGCTCTCACGCTTTCTCTCCCGCGATATCGAACAGGTACTGGCCGTAGCCGGTCTTGCCGAACGCCTTGGCACGGACCAGCAATTGCGCCTTGTCGATCCAGCGGTTCTGGTAGGCGATCTCTTCCAGGCATGCAACCTTCAAACCTTGGCGGTGCTCGATGGTCTGGACGTACTGGGAGGCTTCCAGGAGGCTGTCGTGGGTTCCGGTATCCAACCAGGCAAAGCCACGGCCAAAGCGCTCCACGCGCAAATCACCCCGACGCAAGTAGGCGTTGTTTACGTCCGTGATTTCGAGCTCGCCGCGCAGGGAGGGCTTCACCGCCTTGGCGACGCGGATCACGTCGTTGTCGTAGAAATACAGGCCGGTGACGGCATAACTCGATTTCGGCTTGGCGGGTTTCTCTTCGATCGAGACCGCATGACCGTACTCATCGAACTCCACAACGCCAAAGCGTTCAGGATCCTTTACCCAATAACCGAAGACCGTGGCTCCGTTGGAGGACTGGGCTGCACGCTTGAGCTTCTCGGTGAAGTGCTGGCCGTGGAAGATGTTGTCGCCCAGGATCAGGCAGACCGAATCCCTGCCGATGAATTCTTCGCCGATCAGGAAGGCCTGGGCCAGGCCATCCGGAGAGGGTTGTTCGGCATAACTGAATTGCACGCCGAACTGGCTGCCGTCGCCCAGCAGATTGCGGTATTGGGGTAAGTCCTGGGGCGTGGAAATGATCAGAATCTCGCGGATACCGGCAAGCATCAGTACCGAGAGCGGGTAGTAGATCATCGGCTTGTCGTAGATCGGCAGCAGCTGCTTGGAAACGCCCAGGGTAATAGGGTGCAGGCGAGTGCCCGAGCCTCCGGCGAGGACTATCCCTTTCATGCGGATGCTCCCAGTCGTTCGCGTTGGTAACTGCCATCCTGGACACGACGGCTCCACTCCATATTGTCGAGGTACCAACGGACGGTTTTGCGCAGACCGGTCTCGAAGGTTTCCTGGGGCGTCCAGCCAAGCTCACGCTCGATCTTGCTGGCGTCGATGGCGTAACGCACGTCGTGACCGGGGCGGTCCTTGACGTAGGTGATCAGCTCTTCGAAGTGGGTGATTCCCGCCGGCTTCTGCGGCGCCAACTCTTCCAGCAGGGCACAGATGGCACGGACCACATCGAGGTTCTTCTGCTCGTTGTGTCCGCCGATGTTGTAGGTCTCGCCCACTTCGCCGCGGGAGACGACTTCGAGCAGGGCTCGAGCGTGGTCCTCGACGAACAGCCAGTCACGGATCTGCTGGCCATTGCCGTAAACCGGCAGCGGCTTACCCTCAAGGGCGTTGAGGATCATCAACGGGATCAGCTTCTCGGGGAAATGATAGGGGCCGTAGTTGTTCGAGCAATTGGTCAGCAGTACCGGCAGCCCGTAGGTGCGGTGCCAGGCGCGAACCAGATGGTCGGACGCGGCCTTGCTGGCCGAGTAGGGCGAGCTGGGTGCATAGGGCGTGGTTTCGGTGAACAGGTCGTCCACACCGTGCAGGTCGCCATACACCTCGTCGGTGGAAATGTGATGGAAGCGGAAGGCCGCTTTACGTTCTGCGTCCAGACCAAGCCAATAGGCGCGTACGCTCTCCAGCAGGCTGTAGGTTCCGACGATGTTGGTCTGGATGAAAGCCGCCGGCCCGTCGATGGAGCGGTCGACGTGAGATTCGGCGGCCAGGTGCATCACGGCATCGGGCTGGAAGCGAGCAAGCGCTTCGCCGATCGCCTGGTTATCAGCAATGTCTGCCTGGAGGAACTGGTAGCGCGGATTATCCGAGACCGAAGTCAGGGATTCGAGGTTGCCGGCGTAGGTGAGTTTGTCGAGGTTCAGTACCTCGTGCTGGGTCTCGGTCAGTAAGTGGCGAATGAGAGCTGAGCCAATGAAGCCGGCTCCACCGGTGACCAGGATGCGCATATTCCATGTCCTGAAGATTTCGAATGGCGCATAGCTTGTTGGCAGTGGCGGGCTGATGCAAGTCCACCGGACAGAAATGCAACGTCGTTGCGCCGATTGGCTCGTGGAGCGCAGTGCTGACAACAGGATGGATTGAAGTGGGTTGGAACGCCGCTTTGCTTCTAGCCAGGCGGTGTGGTCCTGCAAACAAAAAGGCCTCGCATCGCTGCGAGGCCTTCTTTTATATGGTGCCGGCACCAGGAATCGAACCCGGGACCTACTGATTACAAGTCAGTTGCTCTACCAGCTGAGCTATACCGGCCAGGAGGGCGGCCATTATAGCGATTGGGCGCCGCGAGTAAACCTCTGTAAGCGAGCTTCAAGCAGCTTTGAGCATCAGCATGGCGTGGCTTATTCACAAAGATGATCTTTCTTGCGCGGTTGTGCTTGAAATTTGTGCGCTACATCTCGGATTTCGTCAAGTGGTTGTTTTTATTGGCGCTTTATCTGTTGTCCAGAAAATGCTCAACGCTTGCTGGTTGCGCAGGGTGGGGCCTTACAGTGAGTTGCCCAGATTTCATCAACAAAGTTATCCACAGGTTCTGTGGGTAAGCTCAGCGTTCTGCCAAAAGCAGGACGTTCCGTGGGGTGAGTTGGGATGAGCAGAAGCTGCCGAGCTTCACTTGGTAGCCTTGTTCTTCGAGAAACAGGGCTCGGTCCAGCAGCAGCCAGATTTCCATGGGGCGGCGGAACAGGCTACGGGAGAGTTCCAGGTTGCGTACCACGGCAAGGCGTTGCCAACCCGCGGCCTCCAGCGTGTTCCAGTCCCGTGGCTGCGGTTGCGGGAGGCCCTTGAGCGCGCAGAGGTCCCGGCAGTACAAGGCGAACGGCTTAGCCAACCAACTCGTGGCGAGGGAGGGTGTCGGCAGGTACTGATCTTCGCCGCGCAGTTCGCGCTGTAAGAGGTCGAAGGCCAGGCGGCGGGCCATGGATTGGTCGCGTTGGCGCCGCACGCGGGCGCCAGCGGTGACGGTCTCGCTCATTGGCAGGCGCAGGTCGGCGTGGCTGAGGCGCAGTGCGGAGGCTGATGCTGTCGTGGACAGTGGCTGATAGTCCGGTGTTTGAATGCGGTTGTAGCAGCAGGGTGCTATGGCCAGTTGCCGGCAGCCGGCCGCGTTGGCCAGTTGCAGCAGGCGTACGTGCAGGTCGCCGCAGGCGTGAAGGGCTACCACTGTGTGCTCGGGCGCGAGGTGCTGTACGGCGTCATCGGCCAAGGCATCCTGCTGGTGATGATTGGCGACAAGCCCCAGGCGCTGGCTGAGTTGCTGGCCGCTGGCAACCAGTTGCGGGTCGAGCTCGATGCAGGTCAGCGATGTGCCGTCATGGGCCAGGCGGCGTCCCAGGTGCCCCTTGCCGGAGCACCAGTCCAGCCAGTGGCCTGGTGCCTGGTCAAACCGCAGGCGGCTGGCGAAGGCGTCGATCTGCTGCCATTTGCGCCCGGGAACGTCCACCGTGAAGCTGTTGGGCACTGCGGCTATCTGCGCTGCGGGCAGCTCGCCGATGCAACTGAGGTCGGCGCACCGCGCTGCAAGCTGTGGATAAGGCGCCGGCGCCTGCAACTGTTCCGGGTTGTTATGAATGGCTTCTGCTTCGGCCAGGGTGCGGCCGCGCAGCCATGCGGCCAGTTCGGGATGCTGGCGTTCCCAGGGCAGTTCCAGCTCGGTGAAGGGCACGGGACGCCAGATGTCCTGTTGCGCGAGGAGTAAGTCGTCCAGGGCGGCGAAGCGTTCCCGCAGGTGCGGGCCTTGGAGGGGCGCAGGATTGGTCATGCTGGCGAGGCGATGGGGGATCAGGGGTGGCGATTATAGCGTCGCCGACAACGCTCCTCTCCCGGGGGGCGAGGAGCGGTCGTGGGCTCAGCGGCCCTGCAGGGCATCCACCCGCAGTTTGCGTTCGAGCAGGCGGAAGGCTCGCACCAGCACGTAGGCAATCAGCAGGTAGAAAAGGCCGGCGGCGAAGAAGATCTCCACCGGCAGGTAGGTGCGGGCGATGATGGTGCGCGCCATGCCGGTGAGTTCCAGCAGGGTGACGGTGCTGGCCAGGGCGCTCGCCTTGACCATCAGGATCACTTCGTTGCTGTAGGCCGGTAGGCCGATGCGCGCCGCACGCGGCAGGATGATGTACACCAATGCCTGGAAGCGTGACATGCCCAGTGCCCGTGCCGCCTCGATTTCGCCCGGCGGTACGGCCTGGATGGCACCACGCAGGATCTCGGCGATGTAGGCCGCGGTGTGCAGCGTCATGGTGATTACAGCGCACCAGAACGGGTCGCGCAGGTACGGCCAGAGCGGGCCCTTGCGCACGGCATCGAACTGGGCCAGGCCGTAGTAGACCAGGAACAGCTGCACCAGCAAGGGCGTGCCGCGGAAGAAGAAGATGTAGCCGTAGGGCAGGGCGCGCACGTACCAATGGCGGGACGCGCGGGCAATGCCCATGGGCAGCGCCAGGATCAGGCCGGCGATCACTGCGATGGCCACCAGCTCCAGGGTGAGGATGGCGCCTTGGGCCAGCTGTGGCAGGTATTTGAGGATGACTTCCCAGTTCATGCTGCGCTCCGCTTGAAGCCACGGCCTGCGCGCTTCTCCAGCCAATGCATGCCGATCATCGCGAGGATGGTCAGGCCCAGGTAGATGAAGGCGGCCACCAGGAAGAAGGTGAAGGGCTCCTTGCTTGAGGTCACGGCGATTTGCGAGCGACGCATGATTTCCTCAAGGCCGATCACGGAAACCAGTGCGGTGTCCTTCATCAGGATCATGAACAGGTTGCCCAGGCCCGGCAGGGCGATACGCCACATTTGCGGCAGGATCACGCGCCAGAGAATGCGGCTCTTGGACAGCCCCAGCGCCATGCCGGCTTCGCGGTGCCCCTTGGGAATGGCCAGGATGGCGCCGCGGAAGACTTCGGTGGCATAGGAGCCGAAGCACAGGCCCAGGGCGATGGTGCCCGCGGCGAAGGCGTTCAGTTCCAGTTCGGGGTAGCCGATCCATTCACCCAGGGCGCGCATCAGGTTGACCGTGCCGAAATAGATCAGCAGCACCCAGAGCAGCTCGGGGACGCCGCGCACAAGTGTGGAGTAGGTGCCGCCCAGCCACTGCAGTGGCTTGAGGGGGGAAGTCCTTGCCAGCGCGCCGAGCAGGCCGAGCACCAGGCCCACCGCAAGCGCAGACAGCGCCAGCTTGATGGTCATGAGGGTGCCCGCGGCCAGGGCCGGGCCGAATCCGTAGAGGTCTAGGGTCATGGGAGCTCAGGCGCCGGTGCCGCGCTGGGCGGCACCGGACGTGCAGGTCAGTAGATGCTGAAGGGGAAGTACTTGTCGTTGATCTTCTTGTAGGTGCCGTCGGCAACGATTTCCTTCAGCGCGGCGTTCAACTTCTCGCGCAGCGGGTCGCCCTTGCGTACGGCGATGGCGATCTTGTCGTTGTCGAACACCGGGTCACCCTTGAACTCGAAGTCCTTGCCGGAGTCGCTCTTCAGCCATTCCCAGTTGACGAACTTGTCGGCCAGTACGCCGTCGAGGCGGCCGGAAGACAGGTCGAGGTAGGCGTTTTCCTGGGTGTCATAGAGTTTGATGTCGACCACGTCAGCCATGTTGTCTTCCAGCCAGGTGCCGGCGATGGTGGCACGCTGTGCGCCGATTACCTTGCCTTTCAGGCTGGCCTTGTCGGTCTTGAAGTCAGAGCTTTTCGGGGCAATGAATTGCAGTTTGTTGGTGTAGTAGGGGTCCGTGAAGTCGACGGCCTGCTTGCGTTCTTCGGTGATGGACATGGAGGCGGCGAGGAAGTCGAACTTCTTGGCGTTCAGGGCGGGAATGATGCCGTCCCAGTCGGAGGTCACCACTTCGCACTCGGCCTTCATCTTGGCGCAGAGGGCCTGGGCGATCTCGACGTCGAAACCGCCGGCCTGGCCGCTGGCGTCGATCAGGTTGAAGGGCGGGTAGGCGCCTTCGGTACCGATCTTCAGCTTGTCGGCGGCGACGGCGCTGGTGCCGAAAGCTAGGGTGGCGGCCGCAGCCAGCAGAATCTTCTTGTAGTTCTTCATTGCGCTCTTGCTCCGTGTTTTAGCGATTGCTGGACATGAATTGTTTACAGCGCGCCGATAGCGGGTTGTCAAATACCTGCTGTGGCGGTCCCTGCTCTTCTACCAGCCCCTGATGCAGGAAAACCACTTCGCTGGAGACATTCCGGGCGAAGTTCATTTCATGGGTGACCAGCAGCATGGTGCGGCCTTCCTCGGCCAGCGCGCGGATCACATTAAGCACTTCTTGTACCATTTCCGGGTCAAGCGCCGAGGTGGGTTCATCGAACAAGATCACCTTCGGTTGCATGGCCAGGGTGCGGGCGATGGCAGCGCGTTGCTGCTGGCCGCCGGAGAGTTGGGTTGGATACACGTGGCGTTTGTCAGCGATGCCGACCTTGGCCAGCAGGGCCTCGGCGATTTCGGTGGCTTCGGCCTTGCTCTGGCCGAGCACGCGACGCGGCGCCTCGATGATGTTGTCGAGCACCGTCATGTGCGGCCAGAGGTTGAAGTTCTGGAAGACGAAGCCGATTTCGCTGCGCATGCGATTGATCTGCTTGCTGTCGGCGGCGACCAGTTCGCCGGTGCGGCTCTGCTTGAGCTTGAGTTCTTCTCCGGCCACCAGGATCTGGCCCTGGTGCGGGTTCTCAAGCAGGTTGATGCAGCGCAGGAAGGTGGACTTGCCGGAGCCAGAGGAGCCGAGGATGGAGATCACGTCACCGTCGTTGGCGGTGAGGGATATGCCCTTGAGCACTTCGAGATCGCCGTAGCGTTTGTGCAAGTTACGGATTTCAAGCGCTGGCGTGGCTTGGGCCATGGGGGGTCCTCTTATTGTTCGGGGGCACTCTGGCGGTGGGGCAGCCTTCCTGGCGAGGGGCAACCTAGCATAGCGCTTTGCCAGGCGAAAGCCGACGGAGAGCCCCTGGATGGTTCTGTGGGCGAGTTTGTCGCATCGCTGCAGTTGCTTGTCGCGGTAGCAGAAACTTGCGGCGCTCGTGCCGAAATGCCCGGATATCGAGCCTTTGCGCCGATCCTTTGTCTTTTTCCTTTGTGATCAACTGGTTACTCGGCTGGCGTGACGAAAGCGCCATTATCGGTCGCGGTTTGTCCATCCGGCTGCGGTCTATCTCTAAGCAGTTTGGTAAGGCTGGGCTCGGGCAGTGGCCGGGCGAAGTAGTAACCCTGGCCAAAGTCGCAGCCCAGGGACTTGAGAATCATCAGGTGCCGTTCGGTTTCGACACCCTCGGCGACCACTTCGAGCCCCAGGTTGCGAGCCAGGTTGAGAATCGTATGCACGATCTGCAAGCTCTCCTCACACTGGTCGAGCTGGGTCAGGAAGGAGCGGTCGATCTTCAGGGCGTCCAGGTGGAAACGGTGCAGGTAGCTCAGGGAGGAGTAACCCGTACCGAAGTCATCGATGCTGATGCGTACCCCCAGCTCATGAAGCTGCTGCAGCACGGTAATGGTCCGCTCGGAGTCGGCCATGGATGCGCTCTCGGTGATTTCCAGGCGTACGCACTCCGGGCGGATGCCGGTCTCGGCGATGATGGCGCCCACTTGGGCGACCAGGTCGTGCTGGGCGAACTGTCGGGCAGAGAGGTTGATGCTTACCGTCAGTGGGGTCGGGCTTGGGAACGCCTGGTGCCAGCGGGCCATGCTGCGGCAGGCTTCGCGCAGCACCCACAAGCCGAGGGGCAGGATAAGGCCGGTGTCTTCGGCGACCTGGATGAAGTCGCCTGGGTAGATCAGCGCTCCCCTTGGTTCCTGCCAGCGTACCAGGGCTTCCACGCCCACCAGCTGTCCGCTGGCCAGGCTCACGATGGGTTGGTAGTGGAGAACGAACTCGCCATTCTGCAGGGCATTGCGCAGGCGCGTTTCCAGGGTCAGGCGACCCACCGCCAAGTCGTGCAGGCTGTGGTCGAACATCTCGTAACGGTGCTTGCCCAGCGTCTTCGCACGGTACATGGCGAGGTCGGCATGGCGCAGGATCTCTTCGGCCGATTCGTAACCCAGGTCGCTGGGGGCGATGCCGATGCTGGCGCTGATGTAGAGCTGCTCGCCGTTGATGAGGAAGGGCGGTTCCAGGGCGTCCAGGATGCGTTCGGCGACCCTTGTTGGTGCGTCGGGGTTGCCGATGCAGTCCAGCAGGATGGTGAACTCGTCGCCCCCCATGCGCGCCAGGGTGTCGGTCTGCCGCAGACAACTTCCCAGGCGCGTGGCGACCTGGATGATCAGCAGGTCGCCGGCCAGGTGTCCGAGGCTGTCGTTCACCAGCTTGAAGCGGTCGAGGTCGATGAACAGCACCGCGAAGGCCGCTTCGCGATGGCGGTTGCAGCGGGCGACGGCGCGGGACAGGCGATCGGAGAAGAGGGCGCGGTTGGGCAGGCCGGTGAGTGGATCGTGGAAGGCGTCGACCAGTTGCTCTTCGGCGCGCTTGCGTTCCACTACCCGGCCCATCTGCACGCCAATCTGTGCCATCAGGTGTAGCAGCCTTTCATCGGGCTCCAGCACGCTGCTGGCAAAGAACTCCAGCACGCCGACTACTTCGCTGCCCACGAGTACCGGAAATGCGGCCGCCGCCCTGAGGCCTGCTTGCCCAGCGGCGTATAAGCGGCAGAAATCCGGGGTCTGGCTGATGTCGGAGATCCATGCCGGCTCGCCGCTGCTGAGCACTCGCCCCGGCAGGCCGTAGCCCGGCGCGAACTCCAGGGACTCGGTTACCTGGCGGAAATCGCGGAAGTGTTGCTCGTCGGCGAAGTGCCAGATGGCGGCTGAACGCAGTCGCGCTTCGCCTTCGACATGCTCGGTCAGGTAGGCGTGGCCGATCTGCCAGCCGGTGTACTGGCAGACGCTGGACACTGTGAAACTGAGGCCGTCGGCTACTGACGCGGCACCGTTGGCGGCGTCTGCGATGGATTCCAGCAACTGCAATTGCTGCTTTTTCTCATAGAGCTCGCGCAGGCCGTGTTCGGCGATCTGCTCTGCTTCCAGGCGTGCCTGGTGTTCACGCTGCAGGCGACGGCGCAGTTTGTCGGCTTCCGGATTGCGCGGTGCGCCGTCCATGGCCGTTCAGCCCCGGCGCTTGCCGTGGAAGGTGATACGGCAGCGGCATTCGACGTCGCCCCGGTGCATGCAGGTGAGGTGGTCGACGCCGAGGGACTCGCCAAAATGCACCGCCGCACCCTCGATG
Source organism: Pseudomonas sp. OTU5201 (assembly GCF_038440135.1). Lineage (NCBI taxonomy): Bacteria > Pseudomonadati > Pseudomonadota > Gammaproteobacteria > Pseudomonadales > Pseudomonadaceae > Pseudomonas > Pseudomonas sp. OTU5201. The sequence continues at coordinate 204,984 of NZ_JASATC010000003.1, forward strand.
AAGCCATGGGCCAGTGCGCAGAGGCGACGTGGCGAGCGGTAGGTCATCATCAAGGTGCCCTCGGGCTCGTCGCGAAAACCGAAGGTGGGTACATCCGCTCCCGGATAGATCATGCGGACTTCGGGGTGGATGATCTGGTTGACGCTGAGAATGAAGGGATGCGTCGAGCTGTGGGCATCGAAGTAGGCTGGGTAGCGATTGGCCAGAGACGGCATGGCCTCGCGGCCGAACCAGCGCAGCACCTCGAAGGGCGCCATGGCGAGCGTGTCGGCGGCGGCTGCCACCAGGCGGTAGATGTGTTCGTCGGGATAGCTGCCGAGGGCTGTGTAAACGCCGCTCAGGCCGGTGCTGTCCAGCAGGGCGTCCCAGGCATCCTCACCCTGGTGCCGGGTAACCACTTCTTCGAACAGGTTGAAGACGATTCCCTTCATGCTTTCCCCCCGGTGTCCTCGTGTTGGGCTCCCTTGCAGGCCGCCTCGAGGTGCTTCGCAGTGAGGTTAGCAGCGCCGTTCGCATCGTGCGCGGCAGCGGTGTGAGGGGGGCTGAAAACAAAAAGCCCCAGCACATGGCTGGGGCTTTTTGACGGTATTAGTGGTGCCCAGGGACGGAATCGAACCGCCGACACGGGGATTTTCAATCCCCTGCTCTACCGACTGAGCTACCTGGGCAACGGGGCGCTATTAAACGGATTAAGCGGCCCCTCGTCAACACCCTTCTGAAAAAAATTTTAGTTATTACGGGCGCTTACGCACTCGGGGGGACATAACCCTCGGCTTGGGCGTAGTCCTCGCCCGAGAAAAACTTGTCCATTTCGGCCTGGAGGAACTTGCGGTCCTCAGCGTTCATCATGTTCAGGCGGCGCTCGTTGATCAGCATGGTCTGATGCGCCTGCCACTCGTCCCAGGCCTTCTTCGAGATGTTGTTGAAGATGTCCTCGCCCTTGGCGCCCGGATATGGCGGACGCTCCAGGCCCGGCAGTTCCTCTTTGTACTTGCGGCACATCACGGTGCGGGTCATCGCGGTTCTCCTGCATTCAATACATCGGCCGCGCGCTTGAGCAGCTTTTTCACCGGGGCGGCGAGCCCCAGGCGCGGCGGGGTGGCGAGGTTATACCAGAGCCAGTCGCCCTCGGCCACGACGGGGACGCTGCCCTCCACGGCCACCAGCCAGGGTTCGATGGCCAGTTGGAAATGACTGAAGGTGTGGGTCAGGCCGGGCAGTTCGCGGCGCGCGCCGAGCTGCAACGAATGCTGGTTGGCCAGCGGGGCGAGTGCGTCGAGATCGTCCAGCTCCGGAAGACTCCAGAGCCCGCCCCAGAGCCCGCTCGACGGCCGACGGTAGAGCAGGATGGCACCGTCACCATTGGCCAGCAGGGGCATCAGGGTACGCTTCTGGGGCAGCGCCTTGCGCGGTTTAGGGGCGGGGTAAGCCTTTTCCCTGCCTAGCTGGTGCGCACGGCAACCGCTCTGCAATGGGCAGAGCAGGCAGCTTGGTTTGCTGCGCGTACAGAGGGTGGCGCCGAGGTCCATCATCGCCTGGGTGTAGTTGTTCACTCGCTGGTACGGGGTGAAGCGCTCGGCCACTTCCCAGAGTTGCCTGGCGACCTTCGGCTCACCCGGATAGCCGTCCTGCGCAACATAGCGGGCCAGGACGCGCTTGACGTTGCCGTCGAGGATTGGTGCACGCAGGCCCATGGACAGGCTGGCGATGGCGCCGGCGGTGGAGCGACCGATGCCAGGCAACTCCGCCAGTTGATCGACGTCGCAGGGGAAATGGCCGTCGTAATCGGCCACCACCTGCTTCGCGGTCTTCTGCAGGTTGCGGGCGCGAGTGTAGTAGCCGAGGCCCGTCCAGAGGTGCAGTACTTCGTCTTCCGGTGCGGCTGCCAGCGCCTGCACGGTAGGCAAAGCCTCCATGAAGCGATCGAAGTAGCCCAGGACGGTGCTGACCTGGGTTTGCTGCAGCATGATTTCGGACACCCAGACGCGGTAGGGGGTGATGCCCTGCTGCCAGGGCAAGTCCTTACGGCCGTGGCTGTCGTACCAGTTGAGCACGGCGCCGGAGAACTGCTCGGGGGTCATTGCTTGAACAACCCCTTGAGCGCGTCTTTCAGCTCCGGGCTGACCTTGTCGCCCAGCTTCTCTTCGAGTTTCTCGCTGAGTTTGTCGCCGGCCAGCCTGGCGGCCACCTTGCCCATACCGTCCTTGTCCAGGCGGCAGGCTTTGGCGCCCAGTTCCAGCGGACCACGGCAGCGCAGTGGCCACTCGATGCCGACGTAGCGTTCGTTGACCTGGCAGGCCGGGTCCGGCATCGCGCTCTTGTCACCTTCGATGACTACACCGATTCGGTAATCCAGACCGAGCACGCGCAGGTCGACGGTGCCATCACCTTTGACGTTGAGGCCGGGGATGCTGGCGCGCAGGTCGGGGTTGTTGGCCACGCCATTGTTGAAGGTGAGCGAGCCTTTGAGTTCGCGGAAGGGGGTCTCGCTGCCGCTGCGCGTGCTGCTGAGCGTTTTGCGGTTGAGGGTGGCGATGCCCTGGCAGAGTTGCTGTTCGAGGTTGGAGTCAAGCAGTGCGCCGTCGTTCAGGGCGAAGTTGGCGGTGCCATTGAGGCCGTCAATCCAGGCCTTCTGGCTATTGCCGCTGCTGGTGATGTCAGCGGTCATGTCCAGCAGGCCGCGCACCGGTGGCTTCTGCTCCTGGGCCTGGAGGAGCTTCTCCACCGGCACGTTGCTGATGCGTTTATGGGCCTTGAGCAGCGGTACTGCCGGACGCGCGTCGATTTGCGCGTTGGCCTGGAAGCTGCCGCCGAGCAGGCCGCCACGCAGGTCTTCAAGGATTAGCAGGCCTCCCTTGCCGTTGGCCTTGAGGCTGACGTCATCCAGAGGCAGTTTGTCGACGATGAACTGGCCGAAGTTCAGCGTGGCTTGCAGATCGACCTTGCGCAGCTGGTCCACCGGCAGTACCGGCGCTTCGCTCCAGGCAGCCTGGGTTGGCGCGTTTGGTAGCGGCGTGGTGCCCTGGCTCGCGGCGGCTACAGCAGGCTTTACTTCGGCCTGGCGGGCGGTCTGGGCATCCTGCTTGGCCTTGGTTTTGGGCGGCAGGTAGCGGTCGAGGTCGAGCTTGTCGCCCTTGAGCTGGATGCGCACGGCTTTTTGGGCGAAGTCGGCCACGGCCAGGCGGCCACTGAAGCTGCTGTCGTCCAGTTTCAGGTTGAGGCCTTCGAGGGCGAGGCTGTTGGGGCTGCCGCCCAGTTTGGTGACCAGCTCGAATTTCTGCAGCGTGGTGGCGTCGCTCATCGGCGGTAGTTCGACGCCGATGCCGGTCAGGAACTCCCGCAGGTTGAGCGGCGCGATGGACAGGCCGCCCTCCAGGCGTGCGCCCTTGTCCAGGTCATGCACCTTGAGTTCACCGAGTGCGCGCAGCTGGTTGGCGGAAAGTTTGAGGCTGTTCCACTCGGCGACATTGGCGGCGAGATCGGCCAGCAACTGGCCCTGGGCGTTGAAGGTCAGGGTCTTGCCTTTGAGGGGTTCGCCGGACGCTTCGCCGTTCAGCTTCAGGTCCTCGAGCTGGTAGCGTTTGAGCGCGCGCTCGAAGCGCAGGTTGGTAGTGAGTTCGGTCTTGGCGCGCAGCACCGGCTGGTTGGTGCCAAAGAAGGCACTGAGTCTGACCGGAATGCTGGCTCCCTCGCGGATGGCGCCAGTGATCAGTTCGATGCCTTCGGCGTTGAATTGCTGGCCGCTCTTGGCATCGGTGTAGTTAATGCGCGCGTTGCGCACGGTCAGGCTGTCGATATCCAGCTTGATCGGGCGCGCCGGTGCTTCGGCAGCGGGCGCCTGCTGGGCGCCGTCGGCCGGAGCGGGGCTGGTCGGCGTGCCGGCTTGGGCAGTTTCCGGAGCCTTCGCCGGGCGGCCGATATCCTCCCAATTGCCGTGGCCCTTGTCGTCGCGCTGTAGATCGAGGTTGAGGCCTTCGACGCGGATGTCGCTCATCTGCACCTCGCGGCGCAGAAGCGGCAGCACGCGCACCGACAGGCCGATCATGTCGAGGTTGGCGAAGGGCTTTTCCGGGCTGGCGGCGCTGGCCAGGGTCGCCTGGTGCAGTTCGAGTCCGAGCCAGGGGAACAGGCTCCAACCGATGTCGCCGTTGAGGGTCAGCTCCAGGTTGGCCTTGTCGCGGGCCAGTTGTTGAATCTCGTCCTTGTAGTCGTTCGGGTCGAACAGGTGGGTCAGGGCGAAGCCCAGAGCCACTATGATCAGCAACAGCCCGAGGAAGATGAGGCCCAGGATTTTGCCGAAGGCTTTCATTGGCCAGTCCTTGTGATGGATCGCGTGAATTGAAGGTGCCGAGTATAGCGCCGGGCCATCAGTCATGGTGTGCCGTGGCGCTGGGCTTCGGCGCCCTGGTCAGGGACTTTTGATGGTGAATTGCGCTGTCGGTTCAGCTCAGGTGTCAGCGCTTTTCCAGCGGCAGGTGCAGGCGCGCAGCGAGGGCCTGGCTTTCCAGATGGCCCTCTGGGGCGGCCAGTTTCAGCGATCTGCCTGCCTCCCGCGCCAGGCGAGCGCTTTCCTCAATCAGGCGACGGGCGACGCCGCGATGGCGGGTGACCTTGCGTACGCAGAGGTGGGACAACCGCCAGTACTCCTCCCCGCGCTCGATCAGCGCTGCGCCGAGCAGGCGATCATTGAAACGCCCGGCCACCAGCAGGCCGTCGGCCAGGCCGCGTTCTACCAGTTCCGCCGCATTGGCGTAGGGAGCCAGCAGCCAGTCCGGAGCATCGGCGTAAATTTTCGCCAGGTCGCCGCAATCCTGCTCGGACGGGCAATTCAGGGTCTCGACGATCACGGGCATGGTGGTTCCTGGCGGGCATTGCGGACGCGGCTCGGCAGTGTAAACCCCGCCGACCGTCGTCGGTAGCCGCGCCAGCGGCCGACGGCCTATAATGGCGCTCTTTTTTGTGAGCCTTTTGTGGAGCTGGTGATGGCCGAACGTACGGCATCCGTCGAACGCAATACCCTGGAAACCCAGATCAAGGTCTCGATCAACCTGGATGGCACTGGCAAGGCGCGCTTCGATATCGGCGTACCTTTCCTTGAGCACATGCTCGACCAGATTGCCCGTCATGGCCTGATCGACCTGGACATCGAGTGCAAGGGCGATCTGCATATCGACGATCACCACACCGTGGAAGACGTCGGTATCACCCTCGGCCAGGCATTCACCCAGGCCATTGGCGACAAGAAGGGCATAGTTCGCTATGGCCATTCCTATGTGCCGCTGGATGAAGCCCTGTCCCGCGTGGTCATCGACTTCTCCGGTCGTCCCGGCCTGCAGATGCATGTGCCCTTCACCCGCGCCGTGGTCGGTGGCTTCGATGTTGACCTGTTTCAGGAGTTCTTCCAGGGTTTCGTCAACCACGCCCTGGTGAGCCTGCACATCGACAACTTGCGTGGCCATAACACCCACCACCAGATCGAAACCGTGTTCAAAGCCTTCGGCCGCGCCCTGCGCATGGCCGTCGAGCGGGACCCGCGCATGGCTGGCCAGATGCCCTCCACCAAGGGCGTGCTCTGATGCAGACGGTCGCAGTCATCGACTACGGCATGGGCAACCTGCACTCGGTTGCCAAGGCCCTGGAACACGTCGGCGCCGGCCGGGTGCTGGTCAGCAGTGATGCCAGCGTGATCCGCGAAGCCGACCGGGTAGTGTTTCCTGGCGTCGGTGCCATCCGCGATTGCATGGCGGAGATCCGTCGCCTGGGCTTCGACGAGCTGGTGCGCGAAGTCAGTCGCGATCGTCCGTTCCTCGGCATCTGCGTCGGCATGCAGGCGCTGCTGGAGCGCAGCGAGGAGAACGACGGGGTCGACTGCATCGGCCTGTTCCCCGGCCAGGTGCGCTTCTTCGGCAAGGACCTGATGGAAGATGGCGAGCACCTGAAAGTGCCGCACATGGGGTGGAACGAGGTCGAGCAGAGTGTCGCCCACCCGCTCTGGCACAACATCCCTGACCGGGCGCGCTTCTACTTCGTGCACAGCTACTATATCGAGGCCGGCAACCCTGCCCAGGTAGTCGGTCGCGGTCACTACGGCAAGGACTTCGCCGCCGCGCTGGCCGAAGGCTCGCGCTTCGCTGTGCAGTTCCACCCGGAAAAGAGCCATACCCACGGCCTGCAGTTACTGCAGAACTTCGCCGCCTGGGATGGTCGCTGGTAAACCGATGAGCCGCGCGAAGAAGCCCCCGAGCCTTCAACTCGACGCCGCCCAGGCCCAGGACGCGGTGCTGGCGATCAAACGTTTCATGGCTGATCGCTTCGAGCTGGAGCTGGGTTCCTTCGAGGCCGAGGAAGTGCTCGACTTCTTCGCCCGGGAATTCGCGCCACATTTCTACAACAAGGCGATCTCCGATGTGCAAGCGCACCTGAAAGACAGGTTCGAAAGCATCGAGAGTGACTTGTGGGCGCTTGAGAAAAGCTGAGCGCCAAGCCGATTCCACTGACTTCGAACAGGTTGAACCGATGCTGATTATCCCCGCTATCGATCTGAAGGACGGCGCCTGCGTGCGTCTGCGCCAGGGCCGCATGGAAGACTCCACCGTGTTTTCCGACGACCCGGTGAGCATGGCCGCCAAGTGGGTAGAGGGCGGCTGCCGTCGCCTGCACCTGGTGGACCTGAACGGCGCTTTCGAAGGCAGACCGGTGAACGGTGAAGTGGTCACCGCCATCGCCAAGCGCTACCCGAACCTGCCGATCCAGATCGGCGGCGGCATTCGCTCCCTGGAAACCATCGAGCACTACGTCAAGGCCGGCGTCAGCTACGTGATCATTGGCACAAAGGCAGTGAAAGAGCCCGAATTCGTTACCGAGGCCTGCAAAGCCTTCCCCGGCAAGGTCATCGTGGGCCTGGACGCCAAGGACGGATTCGTCGCCACCGACGGTTGGGCCGAGGTCAGCAGCGTGCAGGCCGTGGATCTGGCCAGGCGCTTCGAGGCCGATGGCGTCTCCGCCATCGTCTACACCGACATCGCCAAGGACGGGATGATGCAGGGCTGCAACGTCGAGGCCACTGCGGCCCTGGCCGCCGCCAGCCGCATCCCGGTGATCGCGTCGGGCGGTATCCACAACCTCGGCGACATCGAGAAGCTGCTGGTTGCCAAGGCCCCCGGCATCATCGGCGCCATTACTGGACGTGCCATCTACGAGGGCACCCTGGACGTGGCCGAGGCGCAGGCGTTCTGCGACAGCTACAAGGGTTAATCGACGGCTAACGGTGCGCGCGGCGCACCCTACGGGAACACTGTTATGGCTCTCGCAAAACGCATCATCCCTTGCCTCGACGTGGACAACGGCCGCGTGGTCAAGGGCGTCAAGTTCGAGAACATCCGCGACGCCGGCGACCCGGTGGAAATCGCCCGTCGCTACGATGAACAGGGCGCCGACGAGATCACCTTCCTCGACATCACCGCCAGCGTCGACGGCCGCGACACCACCTTGCACACGGTGGAGCGCATGGCCAGCCAGGTGTTTATCCCGCTGACCGTGGGAGGCGGCGTGCGCACCGTGCAGGACATCCGCAACCTGCTCAATGCCGGCGCCGACAAGGTGTCGATCAACACCGCCGCCGTCTTCACACCGGAGTTCGTCGGCGAGGCCGCCTCCCGTTTCGGCTCCCAGTGCATCGTGGTTGCCATCGACGCCAAGAAAGTCTCCGGCCCCGGGGAAACACCGCGCTGGGAAATTTTCACCCATGGCGGGCGCAAACCCACCGGCCTCGACGCTGTGGCCTGGGCGAAGAAAATGGAAGACCTGGGGGCCGGTGAGATCCTCCTCACCAGCATGGACCAGGACGGCGTGAAGAGCGGTTACGACCTGGGCGTCACTCGTGCCATCAGCGAAACCGTCGGCATTCCGGTGATTGCCTCCGGAGGCGTCGGCAATCTTGAGCATCTGGCTGCTGGCATCCTCGAGGGCAAGGCCGACGCCGTTCTAGCGGCGAGCATCTTCCACTTCGGTGAATACACCGTGCCCGAGGCCAAGGCTTATCTCGCCAGCCGCGGAATCCTGGTGCGCTGAGCACGATTCTTGCCTAGCATTCGCCCAGGCTGCTCGCGTGACGGACTTCGCAGCCTGGGCTGCTGATGCCCGAGCCCCGTTTCAACGGGGTTAAGCTCAGCGCATTTCCCATCTCTCCTGGAAGGTAATCGCTAATGTCGAAACGCCTGCTGCTGGCGCTGGCCGGCACCCTCATGGTGTTTGCCGGTGCAGCTCGTGCCGAAGTGGATGAGAACTACAGCGTCGTACTCCTGACCGAAAACTTTCCGCCCTACAACATGTCGATCAACGGGAAGAACTTCGCCCAGGAAGACAATATCGATGGCATCGCCGTCGACATCGTCCGTGAAATGTTCAAGCGTGCCGGGGTCAAGTACAGCCTGACCCTTCGCTTCCCCTGGGATCGCATCTACAAGCTGGCGCTGGAGAAGCCGGGCTATGGCGTCTTCGTCACTGCGCGCCTGCCTGAGCGCGAGCAGTCGTTCAAATGGGTCGGTCCGATCGGTCCCGACGACTGGATCATGCTGGCTCGCACCGACAGCTCGATCGCCCTGGGTAGCCTGGAAGACGCGCGCAAGTACAAGGTGGGTGCCTACAAGGGTGACGCCATCGCCGAATACCTGACCCAGCAGAAGCTCGATCCCATCACCGCCCTGCGCGACCAGGAAAACGCCAAGAAACTCGAGAAAGGCCAGATCGACCTCTGGGCCACCGGTGATCCGGCTGGCCGCTACCTGGCCAAACAGGAAGGCGTGAGCGGCCTGAAGACCGTGCTGCGCTTCAACCAGGCCGAACTCTTCCTGGCGCTGAACAAGGACGTCCCCGACGAAGTGGTGCACAAGCTCCAGGCCGCACTGGACCAGATGCGCGCCGAGGGCTTCGTCGACGAGATCCTCAACAGCTACCTCTAGAAAGACACGAACGACCGGCCACGAGCCGGTCGTTTGCCATTGCCATGGAAGGCAGGACAGATGTCCGTGGGTGGGGAGCCCACGCAAGGAAGCCGCTTAGCCACAACCACAACTCAAGCGAGCGGTATGACAATGCAGAAGCTGATTCAACGCGCCCTGACCCTGGGCCTGATGTTCCTCTCCTTCACGGTGCGCGCCGATTTGCCGGCGGACTACAAGGTGGTGTTGCTCACCGAGAACTTCCCGCCTTTCAACATGGCGGTGGATGACAAGAACTTCGCACGCGACGACGGCATCGATGGCATCAGCACCGATATCGTCCGCGAGATGTTCAAGCGCGCCGATATCAACTACAGCCTGACCTTGCGCTTCCCCTGGGATCGCCTGTATCGCCTGACCCTGGACAAGCCCAGCTATGGCCTGTTCTCCACTACCTTCACCGCTGAACGCCAGCCGCTGTTCAAATGGGTCGGCCCAATTGCCAAGACCGAGTGGGTGCTGCTCGCCGCGCCGGGTAACAACCTGAGCGTCAAGGACCTGAAGAGTGCCTCCCAGTACCGCATCGGCGCGTACAAGAACGATGCCGTGAGCCAGCACCTGGAAAGCCAGGGCATGGCGCCGCAGAACGCCCTGCGTGACCAGGAGAACGTGAAGAAACTGCTCAAGGGCCAGATCGACCTCTGGGCCACTACTGATCCCGTTGGCCGCTACCTGGCCAAGCAGGAAGGCGTGACCGGCCTGCAGACCGTGCTGCGCTTCAACAGCGCCGAACTCTACCTGGCCTTCAACAAGGACACCCCGGACGAGGTCATCGAGCGTCTGCAAAAGGCACTGGACCAGATGCGCAGTGACGGCTACGTCGACGAGATCACTCAGAACTACCTGTAATGATTGGCAGGCCCGGCGCGGCCTACTTCTGAATGCTCTTCTGTAGGGGCGAATGAATTCGCCCCTACAAGGCGTCCTAGGCGCCGCTTGAGCATCTACCGGTAAACCCCCGCCTTGCCATGGGCCGCCATGGCCCGGTTGCCGCGCAAGGCGATCAGCATTTCCACATCGATCAGCTCGAAGCCCCGCTCCCGCAGGCGCGGCAGTTCGCGCTCCAGCAGCGCCAGGGTGGCCGGGTGCGGGTGGCCGATCATCAAGGCCGAGCCCTGCCTGCGCGCCAGCTTCAGCGCGGCGTCGAACTGCGCGGCCACCGCTGCCGGGCTCTGGTCGTCATCGAGAAATACATCCCGCGACAGGCTGGCCAGTCCCGCCTTCTGCGCCTCGGCGGCCGCCACGGTGGCGGCGCTGGTGCGGCTGTCGATGAAGAACCTGTGCTCCTGCTGCAGCCGTTGCATCAACAGGGCCATGGCCGGCCGTTGGGCCGTCATGCGGCTGCCCATGTGATTGTTCAAGCCGCGGGCATGGGGCACACGGTGGAGGGCGGCATCGAGGCGCTTCTCCAGCTCGGCTGTGGATAGCTCGGGTCGCCAGGCATAGGGGCCGGCGGCCGGGTCCATGGGCAGGTGCAGCATCACCGTCTTGCCGGCGGCATGGGCGGCTTCGGCGAGTTCACGGGAGTGAGGGGCATCCGGAAGGATGGAAAGCGCCACCGGGCCGTGGAGGGCGAGAACACGGCGGTCGCGGGCGGGGGTTTGGCCCAGGTCGTCGATCACCAGGGCCAGTCGCGCCGTTGGCGCGGCCCAGGCACCGGTTGCCGTTGCGCCCAACCACAACGCTAGCAACCAGGCGCCCCACCTCATGTCACTTTCCGCGAGTGACGTTCAGGCCTTTCAGCAGATTGAGGGCCTGGCTCAGTTGGAAGTCGTCATCCTGCGGGCGGGGCTCCGCCGATTTCTTGCTCGAACTCGGGCGGTCGGCACCGCCATTGCCATTGCCCAGGTGGCCGGCGAGATCGGCTTCCTTGAAGGATTCGCCGTCCTGCTCGCGGGTGACCTTGGCTCGCGCCACTTCAATGTCCGGAACGATGCCCTGGGCCTGGATCGAGCGGCCATTGGGGGTGTAGTAGAGCGCGGTAGTGAGTTTCAGGGCGCGGTCGTTGTTCAGCGGCAGCACAGTCTGCACCGAGCCCTTGCCGAAGCTGTCGGTGCCCATCAGCACGCCACGCTTGTGGTCCTGCAGGGCACCGGCGACGATTTCGGCCGCCGAGGCGCTGCCGCCGTTGATCAGCACCACCAGGGGTACGCCTTCGCTGGCGTCGGCCGGGTCGGCGGAGAAGCGCAGCTCGGAGTTGGCGATACGGCCCTTGGTGTAGACGATCAGGCCTTTCTTCAGGAAGTGGTCGGAAACTTCCACCGCCGCCTGCAGCACGCCGCCGGGGTTGTTGCGCAGGTCCAGGACCAGTCCGCTCAAGCGGCCGCCGTTGTCCTTGCGCATCTTGGCCAGGGCTTTGCCGACTTCTTCGCCGGTGTTGACCTGGAACTGGGTGATGCGCAAATAGCCGTAGCTCTTGTCCAGCAATTGGCTCTTCACGCTCTTGACCTTGATTGCCGCGCGCACCAGTTCCACGTCGAAGGGCTGGCCGCCATCGCGTACCAGGGTAAGGGTGATCTTGCTGCCGGCCTTGCCGCGCATCTTGTCCACCGCTTCCATCAGCGAGATGCCCTTGGTCGGCTGGCCGTCGATCTTGACGATCAGGTCGCCCGGCTGGATGCCAGCCTTGGAGGCCGGGGTGTCGTCGATCGGGGAGACCACTTTGACGAAGCCATCCTCGGCGCCGACCTCGATGCCGAGGCCGCCGAACTCGCCGCTGGTGCTTTCCTGCAGCTCCTGGAAGTCTTCCGGCTCCAGGTAGGCCGAGTGTGGGTCGAGGTTGCTGAGCATGCCCTTGATGGCGTTCTCCAGCAGAGTCTTGTCGTCCACCGGCTCGACGTAGGCGGACTTGATGCGATCCAGCACCTCGGCGAAGGTGCGCAGCTCGTCCAGCGGCAGCGGCGCCTTGCCGTTCACCGCCGTGGCGGGGAGATTTGCCGGCTCCTCGGCGGCCAGCAGCTGCGGGGCGCCGCCAAGCAGCGCCAGTGCCATGGCCAGGGAGGTGAGGCGGGACAGATGCGGCATGCGAACTAACTCCTGCTAGATGAGGCCTATCCTTGCGCGCGGCACCACTGTGCCGGGTCGGTCGGACGGCCTTGCTGGCGTATGGCGAAGTACAGTGCGGGCGTGTCCTGCCCGCCACTGGTGCCGACGGTGGCGATGGATTCGCCTGCTTTGACGATATCGCCGGCATTTTTCAACAGGCGCTGATTGTGGCCGTAGAGGCTCAGATAACCGTTGCCATGGTCGAGAATGACCAGAAGCCCGGCGCCGCGCAACCAATCCGCGAAAACCACACGGCCGCCATGCACAGCGCGTACGGAGCTGCCTTCAGGGGCGCCGATCAGCACGCCGTCCCACTTGGCGCGGGAGTCGCCGCCACGGGCCGAACCGAAGCGGGCGACCAGGCGGCCGTCCACCGGCCAGGGCAGTTGGCCTCGGGCTTTGACGAAGGGGCCGCCGAAAGTGCCGCCGGTGCTGGAAACCATCGGGCCGTTGCTGGCCTTGGCGGGGCTGCCGGCTGGGTGTTCGCGTAGCTCGCGCTGCTGTTCGGCGAGTGCGCGCTTGCGGGCTTCTTCGGCCTCGCGGGCCTCACGCTCCTGGCGGGCCAGGGTTTCTTCGATGGTCTTGAGGACCTTGCCCAGTTCGGCCTGGTCCTGCTGGCGGGCCTTTAGCTTCTTGTCCCGGTCGCTGACGTCCCGGTTGAGCTTGGCCAGAGCCTGCTGGCGCTCCTTGCGCGTCGATGCGAGTTGCTCGCGACGGCCATCGAGGGCGGCCTTCTGCTCGTTGAGCTGGTTTTGCTGGGTGTTGATTTCCTGCTCGATATTCGCCAGCTGGCGCAGGGTCTCGTTGAACGCGGCAAGCTGGTCCAGGCGGGCCTTGCTCAGATAGTCATAGTAGGTGAGGGTGCGGGCGAACTTCTCGGGGTGCTGCTGGTTCAGCAGCAGCTTGAGGTATTCCTGCTGACCGCTTTGGTAGGCGGCGCGCGCCTGGATGCCGATCAGACGTTGTTGTTCAGTGCGCGCGCCCTGGAGTTTTTTTTTCTCTTCGTCCAGGCGCTGGATCTCGCCTTGGCTCTTCTCGAGTTCCTGTTGAAGCTCTTTGACCTGCTGCTCCAGGCTGCCCATTTCGGTTTCGGTTTTCTTCAGGTCGGCCTGGACGCCGGATTTCTCCTGCTGCAGTTGCTGCAGGAGTTTCTTCAGTTCGGTGACATCCTTTGCGGCCCGGTCCAGCTGCTGCTGGGTTTCGGCGCGCTGGTCGGCCATGACCGGGGTGATCAGGCTGGCAAGGATTGCGAGGGCGAGGGCGCGAAACATGGAGGTGGGGCACCAGGGGAAAGGACCGGCCTAGTATGCCCGTGGCGCGGGGCAAAAAAAACGCCCGGAACCGGTGGTTCGGGGCGTTTCCTGATAAGGCGCGCAGATATTCACGCCTGGGCCGCGCCGGGGCGACGGCCCGCGTCGATCATTGCAGTTCGACGATGGTCTTGCCGGTCATCTCGGCCGGCACCGGCAGGCCCATCAGGGTCAGCAGGGTCGGGGCCACATCGGCCAGCACGCCGCCTTCGCGGATCGTTGCCGGACGCTTGCCGACGTAGATGAAGGGCACCGGCTCGCAGGTGTGCGCGGTGTGTGCCTGGCCGGTCACTTCGTCTTCCATTTGCTCGACGTTGCCGTGATCGGCGGTGATCAGCGCTTCGCCGCCAACCTTGTCCAGGGCTTCGACGATACGGCCGACGCAGCTGTCCAGGCACTCCACGGCCTTGACCGCGGCTTCGAACACGCCGGTGTGGCCAACCATGTCGCCGTTGGCGTAGTTCACCACGATCACGTCGTAGCGCTGGTTTTCGATGGCGTCGACGATCTTGTCGGTGACCTCGGGGGCGCTCATTTCCGGCTGTAGGTCATAGGTGGCGACCTTGGGCGACGGAATCAGGATGCGCTCTTCACCTTCGAAGGGCTCTTCGCGGCCGCCGGAGAAGAAGAAGGTCACGTGGGCGTACTTCTCAGTCTCGGCGATGCGCAGTTGGGTTTTGCCGTTCTTTGCCAGGTACTCGCCCAGCACGTTGTTCAGCGATTCCGGCTTGAAGGCACTGGGAGCGGGGATGCTGGCCGCGTACTGGGTCAGCATCACGTAGCCGGCCAGGTTCAATTCACGCTGGCGGGGGAACTCCTTGAAGCCCGGCTCGACGAAGGCGCGGGACAGTTCACGGGCGCGGTCGGCACGGAAGTTCATGAAGATCACGGCATCGCCGTCTTCCACCTTCACCGGCTCGCCGATACAGGTGGCCTTGACGAACTCGTCGCTCTCGCCGCGCTCGTAGGCGGCGGCGAGGCCCTCGACGGCGCTGGCGGCGGAGAATTCAGCCTGGCCTTCGGTGATCAGGTTGTAGGCGGCTTCGACGCGGTCCCAGCGGTTGTCGCGGTCCATGGCGAAGTAGCGGCCGATCAGGCTGGCGATGCGGCCCTTGCCGAGGCGGGCGAAGGTTTCGTCCAGCAGCTTGATGGAGGGCTCGGCGCTCTTCGGTGGGGTGTCACGGCCATCGAGGAAGGCGTGCAGGTAGATTTTCTCGGCACCGCGCTGGGCGGCCAGTTCGGCCATGGCGACCAGGTGGTCCTGGTGGCTATGCACGCCGCCGTCGGAGAGCAGGCCCATGAAGTGCACGGCCTTACCGGCGGCCACGGCCTTGTTCACCGCTGTGGTGATTTCCGGATTGCTGAAGAAGTCGCCGTCACGGATCGCCTTGGTCACACGGGTGAAGTCCTGGTACACCACGCGGCCGGCGCCCAGGTTCATGTGGCCAACCTCGGAGTTGCCCATCTGGCCGTCTGGCAGGCCGACGTCCATGCCGCTGCCCGAGATCAGGCCATGGGGCTGGGTGGCGCGCAGACGATCGTAGACCGGTGTCTTGGCGGCATGAATGGCGTTGTATTCGGGGCTGTCACTGTGACCGAAACCGTCCAGGATGATCAGGACCAGGGGTTTGGGCATGGCTGTCATAGTGTCGGACTCGTCTGCGGCAATGGGTGGAAAGTTGCGGGCAAGGCCCCGGAAAAAAGAGGCGGCATTCTACGGTCTGGTTCCGTCGGCGTCACCGCCAGACGGGTTTTGGCCGACCTGTGGGCCTGTGTATACTGGCCGGCATTTTACCGTCCCGGAAGCTGACGATGCTCGCTAAGCTGATTGAATTTGCCACTAACCACTATGTACTGAGTGGATCGTTCGTGGTGCTGCTGGCCCTGCTGCTGGCCCATGAACTGCGCCGCAGTGGCCGCGCCATTTCCTCCCGCGAGCTGACCTCGATGGTCAACGGCGGCCAGGCCGTAGTCCTGGACGTGCGCGCCACCAAGGATTTCTCCGGCGGCCACATCGTTGACGCCCTGAACATCCCCTACGAGAAGCTCGCCAGCCGCATCGCCGAACTGGAGAAGCACAAGGACAAGGCGATCATCGTGGTCGACGCGATGGGCCAGCATGCCGGCACCGTCTGCCGTGACCTGAAAAAGGCGGGTTTCAACGCCATCAAGCTGTCTGGCGGCATCGGCACCTGGCGTGGCGACAACCTGCCGCTGGTGAAGTGAGATGGCCGAAATCGTCGTCTATTCGAGCGCCTGGTGCCCCTTCTGCGTCCGCGCCAAACACCTGCTGGACAGCAAGGGCGTGCGCTACGAAGAGATAAGTGTCGACGGCAACCCCGCAATTCGCGCCGAGATGACCCGCAAGGCCGGGCGCACCTCGGTGCCGCAGATCTGGATCGGCCAGACCCATGTTGGCGGCTGTGACGACCTGTATGCGCTGGAGCGCGCCGGCAAGCTCGATGCGCTGCTCCAAGCCCGCCCGCAAACGGAAACGCACTAGAACAAGGCAGAATCATGACCGAACAAGCAAGCAACGCCGAAAACCAGAACCCCCAGTTTTCCCTGCAGCGTATCTACGTACGCGATCTGTCTTTCGAAGCGCCGAAGAGCCCCGAGATCTTCCGTCAGGAGTGGGCGCCGAACGTTTCCCTGGACCTGAACACCCGTCAGAAGCAGCTGGATGGCGACTTCCATGAAGTGGTGTTGACCCTGTCCGTGACCGTGAAGAACGGTGACGAAACCGCCTTCATCGCCGAAGTGCAGCAGGCTGGTATCTTCCTGATCAAGGGGCTGGACGCGGCCTCCATGAGTCACACCCTCGGCGCCTTCTGCCCGAACATCCTGTTCCCCTACGCCCGTGAAACCCTGGACAGCCTGGTTGTCCGCGGCTCCTTCCCGGCGCTGATGCTCTCCCCGGTGAACTTCGACGCCCTGTATGCGCAAGAACTGGCGCGTCTGCAGGCCGCCGGCGAAGCCCAGGCCTGAGTTATCCGGCCATACAAAAAAGCGCCCTTCGGGGCGCTTTTTCTTTGTCCGCAGAAAATGGTCGATGCAGGTCTTGTAGGGGCGAATGACTTGGCTAAGTCTGCGTGAGCTGTTGCGAGCGATTTACCCTCCGGCCAAGAGCCTTGTAGGAGCTGGCTTG